>JAJQFX010000093.1:0-13626 GCA_021200895.1 Clostridiales bacterium
CATCCCCTGTGGATGGCTATTTGCCGACGCCTGCCGCGCCATCCACCTGATTCATGCTATATGAAGGAGCGATTTGTGATGAAACATCAATCTACCAGAAAGCTGACCGTTGCCGCCCTGCTGTGCGCCGTTGCCGTGGTGGGCAGTATGTTCTCCGTCCCCGTGTTCGGCAGCAAGTGCGCCCCGGTGCAGCACATGGTCAACATCGTCAACGCCGCGCTGCTGGGCCCCTGGTACGGCGTGGTGTCCGCCTTTGTGACCAGCCTGCTGCGGAACCTGCTGGGTCTGGGCAGCCCCATGGCCTTCCCGGGCAGTATGTGCGGCGCGCTGCTGTGCGGCCTGGTGTATGCCAAAACAAAGAAGCTGCTGCCCACCCTCATCGCTGAGGTGTTCGGCACCGGCGTGCTGGGCGGCCTGGCGGCCTATCCCGTCTCTGTCCTCATCATGGGGAACGCTGCGGCGGACATCGCCTTTTACGCCTACATCGTGCCCTTCCTGATTTCCACCGTGGCGGGCTCCATCCTGGCCGGTGTGCTGGTCTTTGCGCTGCAAAAGAACGGTGCGCTGGAAGGCATGAAGGCTTCGCTGGAGCATTGACTGATGGACGCCTCGCTGCTGGCGGCGCTGCGGGAGAGGCAGCCGCTGATTCACTGCATCTCCAACATCGTCACCGCCAATGACTGCGCCAACCTCCTGCTGGCGGTGGGGGCAAGCCCCATGATGGCCCAGGCCCCGGAGGAGATGGAGGAAATTTCCGCCGCCGCCAGTGCGGTGGTGCTGAACACCGGCACCCCCAGCGAGGAGAAGTTCGCCGCTTGCCTGCGGGCGGGCCGCACCGCCTGCCGGGCCGGGATACCCGTGGTGCTGGACCCGGTAGGGGTAGGGGCCAGCCGCTGGCGGCTGGGCCACGTCCAGGCGCTGCTAAAAGAGGTACATCCCGCCATCCTGCGGGTGAACTACGGCGAAGCCGCCGCCCTGCTGCGGGGCGGGCAGGCGGAGCGAGGGGTGGACAGCCTCCCGCCGCTGGAACGGAACGCCGCCGCAGCAGCTACGGCGCTGGCCCGGGTGCTGTCCACCGTGGTGCTGCTCAGCGGCACTGAGGACGTGGTGACGGACGGTGAAACCGTGGTGACTGTGTCCGGCGGCAGCGGCTATATGCGCAGCGTCACCGGGGCGGGCTGTATGCTGTCCGTCCTCTGCGGCGGGTTCAGCGCTGTGGCCGCCACACCGCTGGAGGGGGCCGTCTGCGCCGCCCGGTTCTGGAAGCAGGCGGCGGCCCTGGCGGAGCAGGACGCCGCCGGGCGGGGCATGGGCAGCTTTCGGGTGGCGCTGTTCGACGCAGCTTCCCGGCTGTCGCTAGAGAAGGAATGATAGAGCAGCTACAGTTTTGCCTGGCCGGCGGTCTCCGCCGGTCAGGCAAAAAACACAGCTCCTGCATCAGGCATCGCCCTGAAAGCAGCTCCCTATGCAACTGACAACACCGCCCCAGAGCGGGCGAAACCCAGACCGAAAGGTGGGAAACTCCCATGAAAAAAGCCATTTTGGTGGTGTCCACCGGTACGGAGGACGCCGCTGCGCTGGAGAAGGACATCGGCGTACTGGAGCGGGCGCTGGCCGGAGCCTTCCCGGATAGGACGTTCCGCAGGGCCTTCACCTCCGGCTATGTCCGCCGTGCGCTGCGCAGCAAGCGGGGCGTGACGGTGGACGGCGTGGTGGAGGCGCTGACGGCGCTGCGGATGGAGGGGTACCAGGACGTGCTGGTGCAGCCCACCTATCTGGAGAACGGGGAGGAGATGGAGGCCCTGCGGGGGGAGGCGCAGCTTTATCAGAAGCAGTTCCCCCGCTTCACCGTGGGCCGCCCCCTGCTGACCACCATTGATGACTATCTGAACCTGGCCGATGCCATCATCGCCTCCCTCCCCGCCCTGGACGACAGCGAGGCCCTGGTGCTGGTGGGGCGGGGGACTGACCGGCGCATGGACCCCACCTATGCCTGCCTGGACTATGTGTTCCGGGATAAGGGGTATCAGAACCTGTTCGTGGGGGCGCTGGAGGGCTACCCCGGCGTGCCGGAGATTTTGAACCGCCTGGCCGGGGCCTGGAACGTGCGGCGGGTCTACCTGATGCCGCTGATGGTGACGGCGGAGGACAGCGTCTGCAACGACCTGGCGGGGCAGGACAGGGATTCCTGGGCCAACCGGCTGCGGCGGCACTATTTCGAGGTGGTGCCCCTGCTCCAGGGGCTGGGGGAGCACCGGCAAATCCCCTCCCTGTTCGTGCGCCACGCCAGGGAGGCCCTTTCGGCCCATCCCGCCCGGCAGAATGGGTGAATCGTAGGAAAACCCAGAAAAAACGTTGACAAATCGGCGCTTCTGACGGATAATAAAAAAGATGCAGTATGTGTCCGGCGCGGCACGCTGCAAGGCCAGGGGGGGATGCCCCTGCAAAGGGGCGTAGATTGGAATTATGGAGCAGCTGTCCACCTTTTTATCAAATTTTGACGTGACCGTGCTGCTGGTCTACCTGCTGCGGGCGGCCATCGCCCTGCTGTGCATCGTGTCCCATGAGCTGGCCCACGGCTACACCGCCCTGCGCCTGGGGGACGACACCGCCCAGCGCCAGGGGCGGCTGACCCTGAACCCCCTGTCCCACATTGACCCGCTGGGCCTGTTGCTGATGATTTTCGCGGGGTTCGGCTGGGCCAAGCCCGTGCCGGTGAATATGCGCAACTTCCGTTACCCGAAGCAGGGGATGGCCATCACGGCCCTGGCCGGGCCGGCGTGCAATCTGCTGCTGGCCTGGGTGGCGCTGGGGCTGGCCAGCCTGATTTATCACTTCCTCTGGATCACGGAGGCATCGGTATATATCATGCTGCTGCTGATGTACATCGCAGTGATGAGCACAGGGCTGGGGATGTTCAACCTGATCCCCATCCCCCCGCTGGACGGCTCCAAGATTTTACTCTCTCTGCTGCCTGACCGCATTTACGCGCAGATTTTGCGCTACGAGCGCTATGTGATGCTGGTGCTGTTCGCCCTGGTGTTCTTCGGGGTGCTGGATGCACCGCTGAACGCCATGATTTCCTGGGCCATGAAGGGCCTTTGCACCCTGACCGGCTTCCCCTTTTCGATGATGAGCTACCTGGGGGTGAGCTGATGGAGACGCCGGTTTACCACCTGGAGGGGGTAGTCCACACCCGCTCCGAATTGGAAAATTTTGACGGGCCGCTGGATTTAATTCTCAGCCTTTTGAGCAAGAATAAGATGGAGATTCAGGACATCCAAATCTCCCTGATTTTAGACCAATACTTCGCCTGGATGGAGCAGCGCAAGGCGCTGGATTTGGACGTGGCCAGCGAGTTTGTCACCATGGCCTCCCATCTGGTGTATATCAAGACGCGGATGCTCCTCTCCATCAATGACGAGGAGGCTCAGTCCGAGATGGAGGAGCTGATTGCCTCCCTGGAGGCCCGGCAGCGCAGCGAGGCTTACGCCAAGGTGCAGCTGGTGGTGCCGCAGCTGAAGCGCCGCTTTGAACAGGGCCGCAACTATATCACCAAGGAGCCGGAACACATCGCGCCGGACAAGACCTATCGCTACCAGCATAAGCCGGAGGACTTGCGGAAGGCCATGCAGCGGCTGTACGAGGCGGGGGCGGAGCCGGTGCGGCCCGCCCAGGAGATGCTCAGCGGCATCGTGGGCCGGGAGCCCTATCCGGTGACGGAAAAGGCCAGGGAGATTCTGGATCGGCTGATGCTGTTCAGCGTGACCCGGTTCAAGTCGCTGTTTTTGGGCAGCAAATCCCGCAGCGAGTTGGTAGCCACCTTCCTGGCGGTGCTGGAGCTGTGCAAGAGCCGGAAGATACGCCTGGCCGGGACGGACGACAGCTGTACCGTTACGGTGATCCACGCGGAGGATCTGGAGGACGACTGGACGGAGCTGTCCGCCGACGCCTATTAAGGAGCCTGTGCAGAGAAAGAGGGTGTTCCCAATTTGGAAGTTCAGATGATAGAATCCGTGTTAGAGGGCATCCTGTTTGCAGCGGGGGAGCCGGTGGAAGCTGACCGGCTGTGTAAGCTGCTGGATGTGGACAAGGTGACTCTGGACGGTGCGGCCAAGAGCCTGGCGGACGGCTACAAGTTTGAGCGCCGGGGCATCCGGCTGTTGCAGCTAGACGGAGCCTATCAACTCTGCTCCGCCCCGGAGCATGGGGACATCATCCGCCGGGCCATGGAGACCCGCAAGCCCCCTCAGCTGAGCCAGACGGCGCTGGAGGTGCTGGCCATCTTCGCCTACTTCCAGCCCACCACCCGTGGCTTTGTGGAGCAGGTGCGGGGGGTGGACTCCACCTACACCGTGAAGCAGCTGCTGGAACGGGGGCTCATCGAGGAGGCAGGCAAGCTGAACGTGCCGGGCCGCCCCACCCTGTTCCGCACCACCAAGCAGTTTTTGCGCTGCTTCGCCTTGGACAGCCTGGACGACCTGCCTCCCCTGCCGGAGACGGGGGAGGAGGCCAAGCTGACGAAGGAGATGGAGGACGCTGCGGCCAGGATGAAGCTGATGCAGGAAGGGCAGGGTGAGAAAGGATGAAGGTTCTGCTCATCATTCTCATTGTGTTGCTGCTCATTGGCTTTATCCGGTTCGGCGGCACGGTGGAGTACTCGTCGGAGGGGCTGACCGTCCTGGTCAAAATCCTGTGCTTCAACATCAAGGTGCTGCCCAGACCGGAAAAGACGCCGGAGCAGCAGGCCGCCGATGAGGAGAAGAAGAAAAAGGCCGAAGAAAAAAAGAAGAAAGCCGAGGCAAAGCGCAAAGCCAAGGAGGAAAAGCGCAAGGCCAAAGCGGAAAAGAAGGCTCAGAAGAAAAAGAAGCAGCCGGAGGAGGACAAAAAGCCGAAGAAGGGCGGCAGCCTCCAGCTGATTTTAAAGATGATTCCCGCCGCCCTGGAGACCCTGGGCGACCTGAAGAACGTCCTACGGTTTGACGAATTGTACGTCCACTACACCATCGCGGGCCAGCCCGATCCGGCGGGGGCGGCCAGACAGTACGGCATGATTTGCGCCGGAGGCGGCGCGGTGACGGCGCTGCTGGAGAACAACCTGAGGATACGCAAGCGGGAGGTCTCCGCCTGGGTGGACTTCACCACCACAGAGGCGCTGGTCTATGTGCGCCTGACCATCACCATGTCCGTGGGGCGGCTGCTCCGCTTTGTGGTGGCTGCTGGTATCAAATTCCTTCGTATTTATCTTGCCGACCGGCAGGAAAAGAAACATAAATCCAAACAGGAGGGTCAATAATATGGAAAAGAAGCATCCAATCAGTGAAGTCATGGACATCACCATGGAAAAGGTCAAGGAAATGGTGGACGTGAACACCATCGTCGGCACCCCCATCACCACGGCAGAGGGCATCACCGTTGTGCCCATCTCCAAGGTCAGCTTTGGGTTCGCTTCCGGCGGCAGCGATTTCGCCACCAAGAACCAGCCCGCCGATAAGGACAATGCTTTTGGCGGCGGGGCCGGTGCCGGGGTCAACATCGACCCGGTGGGCTTCCTGGTCATCCGCAACGAAACGGTGAAGCTGATTCCTGTGACCCCCGCTCCCGGCGGCCCGGTGGAGAAGGTCATCGACATGGTGCCGGACATGGTGGACAAGGTCGCCGGTATGGTGGACAAGAAGAAGGCGGAAAAGGCGGAGAAGGCCGCCGCGGAAGCCGAAGCCCAGCAGGCGGCCCAGGCTGCGGAGGAGAAGCCGCAGTAATACAGTTGAGGTGAAGTCGTTTTGAGATGGAAAAAAGTCCTGACCCTGGCGCTGTGCATGGCGCTGCTGTGCGCGGTTTGCCGGACGCCTGCCGCGGCCATTTCCACCTCTGCGACCTCCACCTATGTCATTGATGTGGACAGCGGCCGTGTCCTCTACGAAAACAACGCCGATGAGGAGCGGCCCATCGCCAGTATCACCAAAATTATGACCGCCCTGGTGGCCATCGAGGCCAGCACGGAGGAGGATTTGGCGCAGGTCTGCACCGTCTCTGCCTACGCGGCCTCGGTGGGGGGCAGTTCCCTGTACCTGCTGGAGGGGGATGAAATCACCCTCCTCAGCGCCCTCTACGGCTGCCTGCTCCGCAGCGGCAATGACTGCGCCGTGGTGGTGGCTGAAACCATCGCCGGCAGCGAGGAAGCCTTTGCCGACCTGATGAACGAGAAGGCGGCGGAGCTGGGGATGGAGCACAGCCACTTTGTCAGCTGCAACGGCCTGGTGGATGAGGACAACTATTCCACCGCCCGCGACATGGCTGTCCTGGGAGCCTACGCCATCCAGAACGAACTGTTCGCGGAGATTTGCGGCACCTGGGTCATCACCACCGAGGACGGCTACTGGATAGAGAACCACAACAAACTCCTGTCCTATGATGACCGGTGCATCGGCATCAAGACCGGCTACACCTCCCTGGCGGGGCGGACGCTGGTGTCCTGCGCCCAGGATCCGGACACGGGGGAGCGGGTGGTCTGCGTCACCCTGAACGATTCCTATGACTTTGACGACCATATGGCGGTTTATGACTGGGCCTTTGCCACCTACACTCCCAAAAACCTCTGCACCGCCGGAGAGACGGTGACCACCCTGACCTTCGCCGGGAACGGAGCCACTGCCACCCTGGTGACGGCGGAGGACGTCACCTATCCCCTGCTGGACGGGGAGGAAAGCAGACTGAGCTGCAAAATCACCTGCCCGTCCAACGTCCCCAGCGTCATTGAGGAAGGGGACGAAGCGGGCATAATCGTCTACTACCTGGACGGGGAGGAGATCGCCTCCGCCGTGCTGTACTACGGCAAGGTGGTCTACCGATGAAGGAGCGGCTGCAAAAGATACTGTCCGCCCGGGGAGTCTGCTCCCGCCGGGGGGCGGAGGAGCTGATGCGCCAGGGCCGGGTGACGGTGAACGGCGCTGAGGCCAGCCCTGGCGACCAGGCCGACCCGGAAGCAGACCTGATTTGTGTGGACAGCGTTCCTATCCCAGGCTCACAGAGGCTGGTCTACCTGATGCTGAACAAACCCCGGGGCTATGTGACCACCCTCTCGGACGAGCGGGGGCGGCCCACGGTGGCCCAGCTGGTGGCGGACTGCCCGGCACGGGTCTACCCGGTGGGGCGGCTGGACTGCAACTCCGAGGGGCTGCTGCTGACCAATGACGGCGCGCTGGCCCAGGCCCTGACCCACCCCAGCCATGGGGTGGAGAAGGAATACCTGGTTCGGGTGTCCGGCGACGTGGCGGCGGCCCTCCCTCTGCTGACCCAACCCATGACCGTGGACGGGGTGCGCTATGCTGCTGCTGCCGTGGCGGTGCGGCCCTCCCGGGAGGCGGGGACAAGTCTGCTCTCCGTCACCATCACCCAGGGGAAGAACCGCCAGGTGCGCAAGATGTGCGCCGCGGCGGGCTTGCGGGTGCATCGCCTGAAGCGCGTCCGGGAGGGGCCGCTGCGCCTGGGCAGCCTGGGCAGCGGCCAATGGCGCTATTTGCAGGAAGAAGAGGTAGAACTGCTGAAAAGCGGGGCCAATCCGGGGAACTGACCGGCCAAAATGCAAGAAAATTTTAAAATCTTGCAAAAAAAGAATTGCAATTTCTCTTTAAATTCGTTACAATGATGCTATTGTGATAGCACAACAGGGACGAAGCGAACTGCAATTTTGAAAAAAGGAGCGGTCAGCCAACATGACGAATAATATTTTAGGCATGATTCAGGAGAATATGTCCGGCTTCTCCAAGGGGCAGAAGCTCATTGCCAATTATATTCTAAATTCCTACGACAAGGCGGCCTTTATGACGGCCAGCAAGCTGGGCAAGACGGTAAACGTCAGCGAGTCCACGGTGGTGCGCTTCGCGGCGGAGCTGGGCTTTGACGGCTACCCCAGTATGCAAAAGAGCCTTCAGGAGATGATTCGCAACAAGCTGACCAGCGTGCAGCGCATCGAGGTCTCCCGGGACAGGCTGGGCAATCAGGACATCATCTCCTCCGTCATGCAGTCGGACACGGAGAAGATCCGCCTGACCCTGGAGGAGACGGATAGGGGCCGCTTTGATGAGGCGGTGGACGCCCTGGCCTCCGGCAACCGCATCTTTGTGCTGGGCATCCGCTCGGCGGGGGCGCTGGCGGATTTTCTGGTCTACTACCTCCGGTTCATGTTTGGCGATGTGATTCAGGTGAACAGCAGCGCCATGAGCGAGGTCTTTGAGCAAATCGCCAAGGTGCGGGAGGGGGACGTGTTCATCGGGATGTCCTTCCCCCGGTACTCCAAGCGCACCATCAAGGCCATGCAGTTCGCCAAGGACAAGGGAGCCAAGGTCATCGCCATTACGGACAGCGAGGCGTCCCCTCTGGCGGCGGTGGCGGACTACGCCCTCCTGGCCAAGAGCGACATGGCCTCTTTCGTGGACTCCCTGGTGGCCCCGCTGAGCCTGCTGAACGCCCTGCTGGTGGCGGTGGGGGCCAAGCGGAACGACCAGCTGGAGACCACCCTCAGCGGCCTGGAGCAGATTTGGGACGAGTACGACGTCTACGAAAAGCCGGGCGGAGACCGGTAAGCTACATACGAAACGGCGGAGTCAACCGGTTTGGCTCCGCTGCTTTTGCGAGGAGAACGCGGATATGAGCGATGTTTTGGTAGTGGGCGGCGGCGCAGCCGGGCTGATGGCGGCCATTACGGCCGCCAGGCACGGGGCCGCCGTCACGCTGTCGGAGCGCAACGAGAAGGTGGGCCGGAAGCTGTATATCACCGGCAAAGGCCGCTGCAACGTGACCAATGACTGCACGGCGGAGGAGGCGCTGCAAAACCTGCCCCAGGGGGGCAAGTTTTTGTACAGCGCCATGAACCGCTTCCCGCCGGAGGAGACGAAGCGGTTCTTCACCGGGCTGGGCGTCCCCCTGAAAACGGAGCGGGGCAACCGGGTGTTCCCGGTGTCTGACAAGGCGGCGGACATCATTGACGCGCTGTTTTTTGAGGCGAAGCGGCTGGGAGTGGACATCATCCACAGCCGAGCGGAGGCGCTGCTGCTGGAGGAGGGCGCGGTAACGGGCGTCCGGTGTGAGGACGGCAGGGAACTTCCTGCCGGGCAGGTCATCGTCGCCACCGGCGGCTGCTCCTACCCCGCCACCGGCTCCACCGGGGACGGCTACCGGCTGGCCCGGCAGACGGGGCACACCGTCACGCCGGTGCGGGGCTCCTTGGTGCCCCTGGTGGAGCGGGGGGGATACCTGCGCCAGGATGCAGGGCCTCGCCCTGAAAAATGTGGCCATTCAGGTGAAGAACCAGAAGGGCAAAACGGTGTACCGGGATTTTGGCGAGCTGCTCTTCACTCACTTCGGCCTGTCCGGGCCGATGATACTCTCCGCCAGCGCCCACCTGCGGGATTTTGACAAAAACGAATTTTCTGTTATAATAGATATGAAGCCCGCTTTGGACGAAAAGACACTGGACGAGCGCATCCTCCGGGACTTTGGGGAGAACCGCAACCGCACCCTCCAGAACAGCCTGGGCGGCCTGCTGCCCCGGCTGATGATTCCGGTGGTGATTGAGCGCACCGGCATCCCGCCGGAGACGAAAATTCACGACATCACGAAGGCCCAGCGCCGGGCGTTGCTGGAGCAGCTGAAGGGCTTCCGGGTGGACATCAGCGGCCCCCGGCCGGTGGAGGACGCCATCGTCACTTCTGGCGGCGTCCGCCTCAGCGAGGTGAACCCTTCCACCATGGCCTCCAAACGGAGGTCGGGGCTGTACTTCGCCGGGGAGGTGCTGGACGTGGACGGCTACACCGGCGGCTTCAACCTACAGGTGGCCTGGGCCACCGGGTACGCGGCGGGTCTGGCCGCCGCAGAGCAGGCAAACAAGAGAGAGGAAGGCTAAGCATGATTTCCATTGCCATTGACGGCCCCAGCGGGGCGGGCAAAAGCACCATGGCAAAGCGCCTGGCGAAGGAGCTGGGCTTCGTATATGTGGACACCGGCGCGATTTACCGCACCGTCAGCCTGTACGCCGCCCGAAAGGGCCTCGCCCCCACCGATGAGGAGGGCATCGCCGCCCTGCTGCCGGAGATTCACATCGACCTGGCCTACGGCGCGGACGGCGCGCAGCAGATGATTTTGAACGGGGAGAACGTCTCCGGGGAGATCCGCACCCCGCAAATCTCCATGTACACCTCCGCCGTGTCCGCCATCCCGGCGGTGCGGGCCTTCCTGCTGGACTTGCAGCGGGATATGGCCCGGCGGAAGGATTTGGTGATGGACGGCCGTGACATCGGCACCGTAGTGCTGCCTAATGCCGACATCAAGCTGTTCCTCACCGCCGCGCCGGAGGCCAGGGCGAAGCGCCGCTGGCTGGAGCTGCGGGAAAAGGGCGACCCCATCACCTATGACCAGGTGCTGGCGGACGTGGTGCAGCGGGACGAGAACGACAGCCACCGGGCCATCGCCCCGCTGAAGCAGGCGGAGGACGCGGTGCTGGTGGATACGACAGAGTGTGACCTGGAGGAGAGCTACCAGCTGCTCCTTCGGACGATTCGTGAGAGGATGTGAGCCTATGGCAGAGGAAAAGGCGCATAAGAAGCGCGTGCCGCCCAAGTCCAGGGAGACCATGCGCAGGTGGTATCAGCTGGTGTGGCACCTGGTATGCCCCATTTTCCGGCTGATTCTGTACCCGGTGAAGGTGTTCCATCGGGAGCGCATCCCGGAGGGGGCCTGCCTCATCTGCGCCAACCACAGCTCCAACGCAGACCCCCCTATGGTCTGCTTGGCCGCGGGGCATAAGCACTTTATCCGCATCATGGCCAAGCAGGAGTTGATGGATATTCCGGTCATCGGCTGGGTGTTCAACAAGATCGGCACCTTCGGCGTGGACCGGGGCAACAGCGACCTGAACGCCATCAAGACGGCCATGAAGGTCTTAAAGGGCGGGGATAAGCTGCTGATGTTCCCGGAGGGCACCCGCGTGGCGGAGGGCCAGTCCGGCAGCGCCCACACCGGCGCGGTGATGCTGGCCATGAAGACCGGGGTGCCGGTGGTGCCGGTGTTCTCCACCCGGACGAAGCGGCTGTTCCACCGCAGCGCCATGGTGTTTGGGGAGCCGTATGTCATCAAGCCCGCCGGGAAGCGGGCCACCCCTCAGGAGTATGAGGAGCAGGCCCAGCTGCTGCTGGAAAAAATCTACGGGCTGGAGGACGAACTTCCATGAAGGTCTTGCAGGCGAAATCCGCCGGCTTCTGCTACGGCGTCCGCCGGGCGGTGGAGCTGGCGGAGCAGACGGTGGAGGCGGGCACCCCCTGCGTCATGCTGGGGCCCATCATCCACAACGCCCATGTGGTGGAGGAGTTCGCCCGGCGGGGCATGGGCTGCGTCTCCTCCGTGGAGGAGGTGCCGGAGGGCTGCGCCGTGCTGATTCGCTCCCACGGGGAGAGCCGGGCGGTGTACCAGGCGCTGGAAGAAAAAGGAATCCCGGTGCTGGACGCCACCTGCCCCAATGTCTCCCGGATACACGATTTAGTCCGGAAAGCGGAGGAAAATGGCCGGATTCCGGTCATTATTGGAAGAAAATCCCATCCCGAAGTGGTGGCCACAGCGGGGTGGTGCCGCGGCGCAATCGTACTGGAAACCGCCGAAGAGTTGGAAAAATGGCTGAAACAAGGGGAAAATCGTTATGATTTGCCCATAACCCTGGTTTGCCAGACCACTGCCTCAAAAGAAAATTGGAAAAAATCTGTGGAAATTGCAAAAAAACTATGTACAAATGCTGAGATATTTGATACAATGTGTAGTGTGACATACCATAGACAGGCGGAGGCGGTCAGCCTTGCGAAGGAATGCGATGCGATGATCGTGATTGGAGACCATGCAAGCTCCAACACCCGGCATCTGGCAGAGCTTTGCGAGGCGGAATGCAATAACGTGGTTTGGATTGAACAGGCAGCTGAGTTGCCGGAGCACTTATTGAACGGCGCGGCTTGTGTTGGTATCACTGCGGGCGCATCTACGCCCGGGTGGATAATAAAGGAGGTCAAAAACAAAATGAGCGAAGAAATCATGGAGATCGAAGAATCCTTCAAAGAGATGTTGGAGAAATCGATCAAAACTTTAAATACAGGGGATAAGGCGACTTGTACCGTTGTGAACATCACACCGACCGAGCTCCAGGTGGAGCTGGGTACCAAGCATACCGGTTATATCTCTGAAGCGGAGTTTTCCGATGATCCTTCCGTCAAGATGGCAGAGGCCGTCAAAATTGGCGACCAGCTGGAGTGTGTCGTCCAGCGGGTCAATGACCAGGACGGCATCGTCACCCTGTCCAAGAAGAAGCTGGACGCCAACCGGAACTGGGAAATGATTGAGGAGGCCGAGGCCAACAAGACTGTGGTCGAGGGCTATATCAAGGAGCAGAACAAGGGCGGCGTTGTGGCTAACGTCAAGGGCATCCGCGTGTTCATACCCGCTTCCCAGACCGGCCTGCGCCGCAACGAGCCCATGGACAGCCTGGTGGGCACCACCGCCCGTATGCACATCACCGAGGTCAACCGCGGCCGCCGCCGCGTGGTGGGCTCCATCCGCAGCGTAGCCGCCGAGGAGCGCGCCGCCAAGGCCCAGGCCATTTGGGACAATATCGAGGTGGATAAGCACTACACCGGCACCGTCAAGAGCCTGACCTCTTACGGCGCGTTTGTGGACATCGGCGGCGTGGACGGCATGGTTCACATCTCCGAGCTGTCCTGGTCCCGCATCAAGCACCCCTCCGAGGTGGTCTCCGTGGGCGACACCCTGGACGTGTACGTCATCAAGTATGACCCGGAGCGGAAGAAAATCTCCCTGGGCGTGAAGGACCGCACCGTCTCCCCCTGGCAGAACTTCATGGACACCTGCAAGGTGGGCGACATCGTCGCTGTGAAGATCGTCAAGCTGATGAGCTTCGGCGCCTTTGCCGAAATCGTTCCCGGTGTGGACGGCCTGATTCACATCTCCCAGATCGCCGACCATCGGGTGGAGAAGCCTGAGGACGAACTGGCCGAGGGCCAGACCGTGGAGGTCAAAATCACCGACATCAACGAGGAGACCAAGAAGGTTTCCCTGTCCCGCCGTGCCGCCCTGCGCGATGCGGAGGACGAGTATGACGATGAGGACTGAGTTCCTCTCGCCTGAACTGACTGCGTAAGAAGCCGCCCCGCGAGGCAAACCTCGCGGGGCGGCTTTTTGTCCTTTTTGCCATGCTGGATTTGCAACACGGAAATCAAGTTTGAAATCCACTCATGTAAAACCCCTCCACCGGCTGTCGCCGGTGAAGGGGTTCTTTGGTATGTTTAACCGAAAACTTGATTTCCGTGGGTCAGGCAACCTTGCCCTTGACGATGTTGTAGGTCTTGCCGTTGTAAATAATCGTGCCGGTGTAGGAAGACTGCATTTTGCCGTTCTTCACATAGTACCAACTGCCGGAGGAATACTTCACCAAGCCGGTGTAGCTATAGTCGATTTTGCCGTTCTTCACATAGTACCAGGAACCGGAGGTGTGCTTCACCAGACCGGTGTAGGAGCTCTGCATTTTGCCGTTCTTCACATAGTACCAGGAACCGGAGGTGTGCTTCACCAGACCGG
>JAJQFX010000023.1 GCA_021200895.1 Clostridiales bacterium
GGGGGAGGCAGCGGGCGGCACAGGGGGCGCTCCTGACTGGGAAAAACGGCCACCCCGCCTGGAAAACCGCGCTCTGCCGAGCTGGCTGCCCTTATCAAAGCGTGAACGTGAAAAAGAAGGCATCCTCCGATGCAAGATGGAAAAGCCGTCCGCTTCCCACCATACCGGTTCGGGAAGCGGACGGCTTTTGTCCTGCGCTCAGGCCAGCGCCGCGTCGATGAGTTCCGTGAAGCTGTCCTTGGGACGGACGCCCACCAGCTTGCCCACCTCTTCGCCGTTCTCGAACAGCATCACGGTGGGGATGCTCATAATGCCGTAGCGGGTGGCGAGGTCCATCTCCTGGTCAATGTCCACCTTGCCCACGGTGACCCTGCCCTCGTAGTCCTCCGCCAGCTCCTCGATGACCGGGGCCAGCATCCGGCAGGGGCCGCACCAGGTGGCCCAGAAGTCCACCAGCACAAGGCCCTTCTGGGCCAGGGCTGCGTCAAAGGTTTCCTGCGTGAAGTGCGTCAAATTTGCCATTTCTGTTTCCTACCTTTCTGATGGTACAGGTTGTTCCGCGTCCTCTGCGGCGGCCAGGGCAGCCACCTGCCCCTCGCCCACCGCTTTGGCGATTTGGAAGGGCTTGCCGGTGCAGTCCCCGGCGGCGTAGACCCGGGGCAGATTAGTGCGCCCGCTGCGGTCAACGGCGATATAGCCGTCCTGGAAGGCCAGCCCCGGCAGCAGGTCGCCGGGGGCTACGGCGCTGCGCAGCAGGAACACCCCTTCACAGGGAAGCCTTGCCCCATCCGCCAGCACCGCCTCCACCCGGTCTGCCCCTTCAATTTCCAGCCGTCCGGCCCGGACAAAGGGGATATGCTCCGGCAGACCCTCCGGCCGTTTGGCGGCCACATAGGTCACCTGGCAGCCGATGGAGGACAGCCAGGCCGCCTCCTGGGGGGGGGCATCCGAACTCCTGCCGATGACCACCACGCTGCGCCTCCGGTACAGCATCCCGTCGCAGATGGCGCAGTAGCTGACCCCGCGGCCCAGCAGCCGCTCCTCACCGGGGATGTGCTGCACCGGGGTGACGCCGGAGGTGACGATCAGGGCCCGGCCCTCCACCACGTTCTGCCCTACGGTCAGGCACCAGCTCCTGCCCATATCCAGGGCGGACAGCGCCTTGCCGGTGAGGAACTCCGTCCCCACGGCCTCTGCGTGGCTTTGCAGCCTGTCCAGCAGCTCTGCCCCGGTGACGCCGGGGAGGCCGGGGTAATTGTCAATGCGCTCCGCCTTTGCCAGCGGGCTGGCCGACGGCGGATTGGACACCACCAGCACCTTCAGGTTCCGGGAGCGCCCCGCAATGGCGGCGGCCAACCCCGCCGGGCCACTGCCGAGGATGAGTAAGTCGTACAGAGGGACCCCTCCTGTCGTTTTGTGTCTGGCCCTATTATAATACAGTTGGGCGAAAGCTGCAAGCGGTTTGTGTGAAATCGGAGCGTCCTGGGTACACAGACAGGATACCCAAATCCCGCAAAACCATCAGGCCCTGTTTGAATCCCATTGCCATGAATCCGTGCGCTATCCCTCTTGCAAAACCGCTGACTTTCGCCTATAATAGGGGAGAGATTGAGATTGAGGAGTGTGCTCCATGACTGAAAACAAAGACGCCGCCATGTCCCAGAACTTTATTCACGACTTTATCGACGCGGACATTGGGGAAAACGGCCAGTTCGCCGGTATGACCGTTCACACCCGGTTCCCACCGGAACCCAACGGCTACCTCCACATCGGCCACGCCAAAGCCATCTATGTAGACTTCGGCACCGCCCAGAAGTACGGTGGCCAGTGCAACCTCCGGATGGACGACACCAACCCCACCAAAGAGGATGTGGAGTATGTGGACACCATTCAGGAGGACATCAAATGGCTGGGCTATGACTGGGAGGATCGCTTCTATTACGCCTCTGACTACTTTGAGCAGATGTACGGCTACGCCGTGGAGCTGATTCAGAAAGGGCTGGCCTACGTCTGTGAGCTGTCCCCGGAGGAGATGGCCGCAAGCCGGGGAGACATCAACACCCCCGCCACCAGCCCCTACCGGGACCGGCCCATTCAGGAGAGCCTGGATCTGTTCGCCCGGATGCGGGCCGGGGAGTTCCCCGACGGGGCCATGACCCTGCGGGCGAAAATCGGCCTGGCCTCCGGCAACTTCAATATGCGGGACCCCGCCCTCTACCGCATCAAGCACCAGAGCCACCACCGCACCGGCGACCAGTGGTGCATCTACCCCATGTACGACTTCGCCCATCCCATTGAGGACGCCATCGAGGGCATCACCCACAGCCTCTGCACCCTGGAGTTCGAGGCCCATCGGCCTTTGTATGACTGGGTCATCGCCAACATCTCCGCCCCGGCCAAGCCCCGGCAAATTGAGTTCGCCCGGCTAGGCATCGACCATACGGTGATGTCCAAGCGGAAGCTGCGGGCGCTGGTGGAGCAGGGTTACGTCTCCGGTTGGGACGACCCCCGTATGCCCACCATCTGCGGCCTGCGGCGGCGGGGCTACACCCCGGCCTCCATCCGGGCCTTCTCCGAGCAGGTGGGCGTCGCCAAGGCGGACTCCACGGTGGAGTACGCCTTCCTGGAGCATTGCCTCCGGGCCGACCTGGACGACACCGCGCCCCGGGTCATGGCGGTGCTGCACCCCGTCAGGCTGACCATCACCAACTACCCGGAGGACAAGCAGGAAACCTTCACCATTGAGAACCACCCCAAACACCCGGAGATGGGCAGCCACACTGTCACCTTCTCCCGGAACCTGTATATCGAGGCGGAGGACTTTCTGGAGGAGAAGGCGCCCAAGTATAAGCGCCTCTTCCCGGACGGGCCGGAGTGCCGCCTGAAAGGGGCCTACCTCATCCGCTGCACCGGCTGCGTCAAGGACGCAGAGGGCAACGTCACCGAGGTGCTGGCCACCTACGACCCGGATTCCTCCGGCGGCGACCCCGCCGACGGACGGAAGGTGAAGGGGGCCACCCTCCACTGGGTAGACGCCGCCACCGCCGTGGATGCCCAGGTGCGCCTCTACGAGAACCTGTTCGACGACCCCAACCCAGACGCCGCCGGGAAGGACTTCCTCTCCGCCCTGAACCCCAACAGCCTGACCATCCTCACCGGCTGCAAGCTGGAGGCGTCTCTGGCAGAGGCCACCGCGCCCGCCTCCTACCAGTTCATGCGGCTGGGCTACTTCTGTGTGGACAGCGGGGACTCCCGCCCCGGCGCACCGGTCTTTAACCGCAGCGTGTCCCTGAAGGACGGCTACAAGCACTGAGGAGCGTAAAACTGCATCAAACGAGCAAAAAGCGTGACCTGCAACAGCAGGTCACGCTTTGCGTTTGTCTTTGGGCAGCGGTTCAGAACCGCTCTCCCCGCTTCACTTTGAGCCGGTTCATGGCTCTGGCCAGGTTCGCCTGGGTCAGCTGGTACTCCTGCATACTCTGGCGCTGGCGCAACTCCTCCTGGGCCTGCTCATAGGCCCGGCGGGCCCGGTTCTCATCGATTTCCTCCGGGCGCTCCGCCGTCTCCACCAGCACCCACACCCGGTCGCGGTTGACGTGGGCGAAGCCTGCACCCACAGCGGCGATGTGCTGCTCCTGCTCCCCTGGCACCTGGAAGCGCAGCATCCCAGGGTCGATGGCCGTCACCAGCTCGGAGTGGCCCGCCAGAATGCCCAGCTCGCCGTCCAGGGCGGGGATAGTCACGTTCTCACAGGGGCCGTTGTAGAACACCCGGTCGGAGGCCAGCACCTCCAGATGGAACTCCGCCGCCATCTCAACGGTACCCCGCTACTGCGGTCATGTCGTGAGCCTTCCGGATGGCATCGTCAATGGTGCCCACGTTGAAGAAGGCCGCCTCCGGATAGGTGTCCATGTCGCCGCTGAGGATGGCCTGGAAGCCCCGAATGGTCTCCTTCAGGGGGACGTAGGTGCCCCTGACGCCGGTGAAGTTCTCCGCCACATGGAAGGGCTGGGATAGGAACCGCTGGATTTTCCGGGCACGGTTCACCGTCAGCCGGTCGTCCTCCCCCAGTTCATCCATGCCCAGGATGGCGATGATGTCCTGGAGTTCCTGATACTTTTGCAGCACGGCCTGCACCTGGCGGGCCGTCTCGTAATGCTCCTCCCCCACGATGTCAGCCTCCAGGATGCGGGAGGCCGACTCCAGCGGGTCAACAGCGGGGTAGAGGCCCTGCTCCGCGATTTTTCGGCTCAGCACCGTGGTGGCGTCCAGATGGGCGAAGGTGTTGGCCGGGGCGGGGTCGGTCAGGTCGTCCGCCGGGACGTACACTGCCTGCACCGAAGTGACAGAGCCGTTCCGGGTGGAGGCGATGCGCTCCTGCAGCTCGCCCATCTCATTAGCCAGGGTGGGCTGATAGCCCACGGCGGAGGGCATCCGCCCCAGCAGGGCGGACACCTCGGAGCCTGCCTGGACGAAGCGGAAGATATTGTCGATAAAGAGCAGCACGTCCTTATGCTCCACGTCCCGGAAATATTCCGCCATGGTCAGGCCGGTCTCCGCCACCCGCATACGCACGCCGGGGCCTCGTTCATCTGGCCAAAGACCAGCGCCGTCTTGGACAGAACGCCGGACTCCTTCATCTCCGTCCACAGGTCGTTGCCCTCACGGGAGCGCTCCCCTACGCCGGTGAAGATGGAGTAGCCGCCGTGCTGGGTGGCGATGTTGTGGATCAGCTCCTGGATCAGCACCGTCTTGCCCACACCGGCCCCGCCGAACAGGCCGATTTTGCCGCCCTTGGCGTAGGGGGCCAGCAGGTCAATGACCTTGATGCCCGTCTCCAGGATCTCCTGAACGGGGTTCTGGTCGGCAAAGGTGGGGGGCTCCCGGTGGATGCCCCAGCGGGGGGCATCGGTGATGGGGTCGCCGCCGTCGATGGGGGTTCCCAGCACGTTGAAGAGCCGCCCCAGGGAGGCCTCCCCCACCGGCACAGTGATGCAGTCGCCGGTGGCGGTGACAGTCTGGTCGCGGTGCAGCCCCTCGGAGCCGGACAACATGATGCAGCGCACCGTGTTGCCGCCGATATGCTGGGCAACCTCCATGACGCAGCGGCTGCCGCCCCGCTCCACCTCCAGGGCCTCTTTCAGCTTCGGGAGGCAGCCTGCCGGGAACGCCACGTCCACCACAGGGCCGGACACCTGAACAATTTTTCCTTGATTCAAGTCTATACACGCTCCCTTCGTGATACTTGTTTCTGCTTTTGCGCTTTGGCCCCGCCGGCCACCTCGGTGATTTCCTGGGTGATGGCGGCCTGGCGCATCCGGTTATAGCTGACGGACAGCTCTGCCAGCATCTCCTCCGCGTTTCGGTTGGCCGCGTCCATGGCCATCATGCGGGCGTTCTGCTCCGCGCAGTAGGAGTCCACCAGGGCGGAGTAGATATACCCCGCAATGATGTCCGGAATCATCCGGTTCACCAGCGTCTCTAGATCGGGCATGAACTCGCAGCTCTCGCCGTAGCCGTCCTCGTCCATCTCCATGGGGCGGAAGTAGCCCTTCTCCAACGGGGCCAGCTTGAAGAAGCGGGGGGTGGCGGTGACGCTGTTCTCCATGTCCGTATAGGCGATGTAGATCTCATCCAGCGCGCCGGTCTTATACCGCTCCAGCAGGACGGAAGCGATGTGCCGCGCCCGGTCAATGGTGGGGTTCTGGGCGGTGTAATGAAACGTCTCCTCGATTTGGTAGCCGTGGTGTTGGAAGAACTGCCGTCCGCACTCGCCTACCACATACAGCTCCCAAGGGCCTGCCATGGCCTTGATTTGCCGGAGCACCTCTTTTTGAATGTTGTTATTGTAGGCCCCGGCCAGCCCCTTGTCGGCGGTGATGACCAGGTAGCCCCGGCGCATGACGCCGTCGTCATTATAGTTGCCGGGGCCCAGGTAAATGCTCTCCACCTCTGGCATATGCCGAATCAGCCGGGAAAGGGCGGTTTGCAGCGTGGTGAAGTAGGGCCGGGTAGCGTCCAGGCTCTGCCGCGCCTTGCGCAGCCGGGTGGAGGCGATGAGGTACATGGCGGTGGTGATTTTCTTTGTGTCCTGTACGCTCTTGATACGGGACTTGATTTCCCTCGCGTTTGCCATAGCGCGCCTCCGCTTATGCCTGGGCCGCGAGCCGGGACTGGATGAACTCCTTCGCCAGCGCGGCGATTTGCTGCCGCAGCACCGGAGTCAGCTCCTCGCTGCGCTCCAGTTCCCGCTGCACCTCGCCGTGCTGTGTCCGGAACCGGTCCAGCATTTGCGCCTGCATCCCCTTGATGTCCTTGCGCGGCACCTCCAGGAACGCCTGGCTCAGGGCTGCCACCAGGGTGATGACTTGGTCGGCCATGCTCAGGGGGTGATACAGCGGCTGCTTCAGCAGCTCCATCAGCCCCTCGCCGTACACAAGCTGCCGCCTGGTGGTGTCGTCCAGGTCGGAGGAGAACTGGGTGAAAATCTCCATCTCCCGGTACTGGGCCAGGTCGATACGGATGGAGCCGGTGGCCGTTTTCATGGCCTTGGTCTGGGCCGCGCCGCCCACACGGGACACGGAGAGGCCCACGTTGACGGCAGGCCGCTGCCCGGAGAAGAACAGGTCGGACTCCAGGAAAATCTGTCCGTCGGTGATGGAAATCACGTTGGTGGGGATATAGGCAGACACGTCCCCCGCCTGGGTCTCGATGATGGGCAGGGCCGTGATGGAGCCGCCGCCGTTTTCCTCCGACATCTGGGCACTGCGCTCCAGCAGCCGGGAGTGGAGGTAGAACACGTCGCCGGGGTAGGCTTCCCGTCCGGGGGAGCGCTCCAGCAGCAGCGACAGGGTGCGGTAGGCCACCGCGTGCTTGCTCAGGTCGTCATAGACCATCAGCACATCCTGCCCGCTGTGCATGAAATACTCGCCCAGCGCGGTGCCCGCGTAGGGGGCGATGTATTGCAGCGGCGCTGAGTCGCTGGCGGTGGCAGCCATCACGATGGAGTAGGACAAGGCGCCGTGCCGCCGCAGAATGTCCACGATTCTGGCGATGGTGGAGGACTTCTGGCCGATGGCCACATAGATGCAGATAACATCCTTGCCCTTCTGGTTCAGGATGGTGTCCAGCGCCAGGGAGGTCTTGCCGGTCTGCCGGTCGCCGATGATCAGCTCCCGCTGGCCCCGGCCGATGGGGAACATGGAGTCAATGGCCAGGATGCCCGTCTCCAGCGGACGGTTCACGCTCTGCCGCTCCACGATGCCCGGCGCGGGGGATTCGATGGGATAGTAGCCGTCAGATTGGATGTCGCCCCCGCCATCGATAGGCGCGCCCAGGGCGTTCACCACCCGGCCCAGATAGCCCCGGCCCACCGGCACACCGGCGTTTTTGCCCGTCCTGGCCACCCGGCTGCCCTCGTGGATGTCCAGGTCGTTGCCGAACAAAATCGCACCGATTTCGTCCTGGCGAATCTCCTGCACCATGCCCTTGGTGCCAGTGTCAAAGAGGATGATTTCGCCATAGGCGGCATGGTCGATGCCGCTGATGGTGGCGATGCCATCCCCCGACGGTCTTGACGGTGCCCACCTCGGTGTACTGCGCCGTCAGGTCGAACTGCTCCAACTCCGTTTTCAGGATGGAAATCAGGTTGTCGTTATTGGGGATGTAGGCCGTCTCCAGCTTCTCCCGCAGCTGCTTCAGCCGCCCCTGGGTGGACCAGTCGAACTCCTCGTCCCCCACCATCAGGCGGAAACCGGAGCCCAGGGAGGCGTCCTCCACCAGGGTCAGGTCGATTTCTTCCTCTGGGCAGCGCCGTTGGGCGAAGGCCCGGATGCCCGCCAGCTGGGCCTCGGTGGGCTTTGTCACATAGGTCAGGGTGACGGGGACGCGGCGGCCCGTTTCAGCGGTTTTCTGCGCCATCTAACTCCCCCGCCTTCTGCAAAAACTGGTCATAGAGGGCGCTGTCGCCCTCCGCGCCTGCGCCCGCCACCGCCTTGGCGGCGGTGTCCAGCACCAGTTCGGTCAGCTCCGTCTGGGCCTGGCGCAGGATGGCGTCCCGCTCCTGTTGGGCGTCCTGCTCCGCTTCCTTCACGATGCTGTCCGCCTTCTCCTGGGCGTCGCTGAGGATGCGCTCATACTCCTCCGTGGCCCGCTGCTGGGCGGTGGCCAGGGTCTTGGCCCGCTCGATGGCAACGTGCTGCTGCTCCTCCAGGCGGGCGCGCTCCAGCGCCTCTGCGTTGGCCTTGGCCTTTTCCGCATCGGCCAGGCTCTGCTCCACCATCTCCTGCCGCTGCTTCAGAATCTTCTGCACCGGCTTGAACAGGGTGAAGCGCAGGCCGATGAACAGCACCAGCAGGTTGATAACGGTAAAAATTAAATTATAGTTGACCTCTAGCACAATGGTCCCCGCCTTCCATTACAGTTGGAGGACGCAGAGCAGGGCGATGACGAAGCCGTAGATGGCCGTTGCCTCTGCCAGCGCGCAGCCGATGATAAGCAGCGTCATGATTTTACTGCTGGCCTCCGGCTGACGGGCTACTGCGTCCACAGCGTGAGAGGTTGCGATACCGATGCTGAGCCCTGCGGCTGCACCACACAAAACAGCGATTGCTGCACCAATTGCGAGCATAGTAAAAAACTCCTTTCATAGTTCAAACGGTGATAAGTGAATGGGTTACGATGGTTTCGGTGTTTGTTTATGGATGGAACGACTGGCCGACAGGCAATGACGACCGCCTAGTCAACCTTGGTCTCCTCCCGCTCCTCCTTGATTTCCCAATGAATCAGGAAGGTCAGCGCCGCCCGGAGGGCGATGATCCCGGCCACGGTCAGGATCTCCGTCCACTCCCGCACGACCACTGTGCGGAGGATCTCGCTGCCCAGCTTGAACTCCAGCCCGGTGGCGAAGCCCTGGGCCAACTTCAGAACCGTTCTGGGGTCCCGGCGCACATAGTTGTAAACGCCCTGGGCCCCGGAGACGATGATGACGGTTACGCCGACGATTTCAAACAGGATAATCGCAAGCTCCGCCACCTCGTTCAAGATGGTTTCCATAAAGGTGATGACAGCGTCCATGGCTTCGCCTTCTGTCCGTAAAAATTTGCCCCTGATGCGCGGCTCTGAGCCGCAGGCGCGGGGCCGCCCTTCGCCCGCTACGAGGTTTCGATGGCTTCCTTGATGTAGATGCTGGTCAGGAACACAAAGACATACGCCTGGAGGATGCCGTCGAAGATGTCGAAATACAGGCTGGCAATCATGGGGAACACCGCCGGCACCACCGCCTCGATAAGTTCCATAATGACGAACGCGCCCAGCACGTTGCCAAAGAGCCGCATACACAGCGACAGGGGCCGGGTTATCAAGTCCAGGATGTTGAAGGGAACCACCACTGGCACCGGCTCAAGAAAGCTGTGGAGCCAGCCTTTGGTTCCCCTGGCTCGGATGGACGCCACCTGCACCAGGATAATGCTCATGGCCGCCAGGGCGATGGTGACGTTCAAGTCCTTGGTGGGGGGCTTAAAGCCGAAGATGCCGATGAGGTTGGCAAACCCGATGTACAGCAGCACCGTAATCAGGTAAGGCACATAGCTGCGGCCTTCCTCCCCCACCATATCGGTGACGATGTCCTCCAGCTTGGTCACGCAGAACTCCACTGCCGCCTGCCGCTTGCTGATATTCCGCACCTTCAGGTTGCGGGTCAGCAGAAAGCTGCCCAGCAGCAGCACCGCCATGATGATCCACGTCACCACAGTGGATTCCAGGATGTCTATCCCGCCGATGGAAAAGACCGTCTCGCAGTTCAGCTCTTCCATGACCTTTTCCGCAATGCTCATATCATTTCACTTCCTTTACTCTGGTTTTTTGCGCAGTGCGGAACCTGCGCAAAGGACGTTTGTACTCTTTTTGGGATTCCACGGCTATTATAGCACGTTTTCCAAAAAAGGGAACGAAAAATTTTCGATTTTTTGATTTTTGTGCATTTTTGATTCACTTACTAATACAACATTTCCAAATCGCAAGGTACCTAACTATTCCGTTATAAAAATCTCTTTTCCTATCTGGACGCTCAGCCCTCCCCGCCCACGAAGCGGTAGCCCACGCCCCGCACTGTCTTGATGTAGCGGCTGTGCTCCGGCGTGTCCCCCAGCTTCTGGCGCAGGGTGCGGATGTGGATGTCCAGCGTCCGGGTCTCGGTACCGGCGCTGCTGCCCCAAATCTGCTCCAGCAGCTCCCGCCGGGGCACCGTGCGGCCGGGCCGCTCCATCAGGTAGCGCAGCAGCTCGAACTCCTTGAAGGTCAACTCCACAGGGGCACCGTCCATCCGCACCTCATGGCGGGCGGTGTCCACAATCAGGCCGGGGCAGGTGAGGCAGGGGGCCTCAGGCTCTCTGTGGGTGCGCCGGAGGAGGGCCCGCACCCGGGCGCACAACTCCAGCACGCTGAAGGGCTTTGTAATGTAATCGTCCGCACCGGCGTCCAGTCCGGCGATTTTGTCCGCCTCCATGTCCTTGGCGGTAAGCATGATGACCGGCACGTCCCGCAGGGCGGCGTCGGCACGCATCAGCTTCACTGCGCTGACGCCGTCCAGCCCGTCCGTCATAATGTCCATCAGCACCAGGTCGGGGCGGTCTTCCTCCATGGCTTTCAACGCCGTCACCGCGTCCCTGTACTGGAACGTCCGGTAGCTTTGGCTCTCCAGGGCGTAGGCCAGCAGCCGACGGATGCTCTCGTCGTCCTCTACGATAAAAATGCGCTCCTGCATGGGGTACCTCCCGGTTCAGGCAATGTGGTCAGGTTTGAGGGGAGCCTCCCCTACCTCTATTATACCGTCCCCTTTCCCGAAACGCTATCCACAATTTGCATGAAAATCGGAAAAGGGCGCACGCTAACGGCATGACCTTACCATCACAGAAAGGACGCGCCATGAAGCTATTTGTTTACAGCTACCGCCAGCAGGATGAGGAGCGGGACTTTGACGCCCTCAGCCGGGAGACGGGCATCGCCTACGCCGCCACCCATCTGCCCCCCACAGCGGACACCGCCGCCCTGGCAGAGGGGTGCAACGCCGTCTCCGTCTTTCTCACCCCCGTGGGGCGGGAGGTGCTGGAGCGCTGGGCCGGGCTGGGGGTGGCCTACGTCTGCGCCCGCACCATCGGCTATGACTATATCGACCTGGACGCCTGCCGCAGTCTGGGGCTGCGGGTCTGCCACGCTCTGTATCCGCCGGAGGCGGTGGCCAACTACAGCCTGATGCTGGCCATGATGCTGCTCCGGCAGGTGCCCTACACCATGCAGAGCATGGGGGTGCAGGATTACACCCTCCGGGGCAAGCTGGGCCGGGATTTGTCCAGCTGCACCCTGGGGGTGGTCGGCACCGGGCGCATCGGCTGCACCCTGGCCAGGAACGCCCACGCCATGGGGGCCGATGTGCTGGGCTTTGACCAGTACCAGAACCCAGAGGCCGCCGCCTGCCTGCGCTATGCCGGGCTGGAGCAGCTGTTCCGGGAGAGCGACGTGATCTCCCTCCACTGCCCCAGCACCGCTGAGAACTACCACCTCGTCAACCAGAAGACCATTGGCCGGATGAAGGAGGGGGCTATCATCGTCAACACCGCCCGGGGAGACCTGATCGACACTGACGCCCTGATCGACGGGCTGGAATCGGGCAGGCTGGGGGGCGCGGCATTGGACGTGCTGGAGGAGGAGCACGACCTGTTCTACCAAAACCTCAGTGGGGTACCCATCGCCAACCGGCGGATGGCCGTCCTCCGCAGCTTCCCCAACGTCATTCTGACCCCGCACATCGCCTTTTACAGCGCGGAGAGTATTCACGCCATGGTGGGGAGCGTGTTCTCCTTCCTGGCGGAGGCAGAGTTGGGGGACTCCTCCGACTATGAGGTCAGGTTGTAAAATGCAGGAAGCAATGAGTGGCTGGAACCTCTGAACAATTATGGCTTCACAGTTCCACAAATCAATTTCCGGCGTAAGAGTGTAAAATCCCCTATTATTCGCAATCCCCACTCGTTTCCCTTTTTCGGGTATCGTGCTTCGATTATAGTGTTTCCATCTTATTGTTTTCTCCCCGAACATAACAATGCTCCCTCCATAAGAAACAGTGCTTTTCTTTCACTGTCTCCTATAGAGGGAGCATATCAGAATAGACGGGTGGGTGTTTTTTTTTGCCCGTTCTCAAATTGTGAAAATGCGCTGACATTGGGCAATGTACGCCCAGTCAGGCCGGAACACCCTGCCCGGCGAGCCCCGGCGAATCGAGGCGAAACGCGGGAAACAACGCCAAAAGCTGCCGGAAACCCGGCCAAATACGGGAAACTTGCGAACGGTTACGGCTTGTAAAGCGGGATAAAGGCGGTTACAATCCAGTTACAAATTGTAACAGGGAGGAAATTGCCATGCGCTTGCAAGACGTGGGAAGGCTCTGGCTGCTGCTGGGTGCGCTGGCGCTGTGCCTGGGGCTGTGCAGTCCGACGGCAGCGGCCAAGGGGGATTTAACAGTGCTGGTGAACCGGCAGGCGGTGAGCGCCTGGGTGGACGATGCAGGGCTGGTATATGTGGAGCTGGAGGGCTTCTGCCAGGCGGCCAGCGGGCAGGCCCGGGTCATGGAGCGGGGGGGTGTGGTCACAGTGGAACTGGCCGACCTGTCCATCACCGCTCAGTTGGGGCAGCAATACTTCTTCGCCAACGGGGGCTACCGCTTTTGCGGCGTCACCGGGACGGTACAGCGCCGGTACGGGAAGCGTTACGTTCCGCTGGAGCCGCTGGCAGCGTTGTTCTCTGCCTCTGTGGAGGAGGGGGACTGTAAAATCACTGTCCAGACTGCGGGGCAGAGTCAGTGCCTGGCTACCCTTGGCGCACAGTACCAGGAGGAGGATCTGTACTGGCTCAGCCGCATCATCTCCGCCGAGGCCAGAGGGGAGAGCCTGAACGGGAAGATTGCCGTGGGGAACGTGGTGATGAACCGGGTGGCCAGTGACCTGTTCCCGGACACCATCTACGGCGTGATTTTTGACACCCTGTACGGGGTGCAGTTCTCCCCCGTGGCCAACGGCAGCGTGTACGATGAGCCGACGGAGGAAAGTATCCTGGCTGCCCGGCTGGTGCTGGACGGGGCAGAGGTGACGGACACGGCGCTGTACTTTGAGAATGAGGCCATCGCCGCCTCCAGCTGGGTCAGCCGGAACCGGGAAGAACTGTTCGTCCTGGGGAATCACACCTTTTACGCATAGTCCGTTTGGTTGCGTCCGGGTGTCAGTGATGTGCGCCTCCTGCCGGGGTTCACATCATTTGACAGCACAGATTTTTCAGATTTTATACCCGCTTTTGCAGCGCCTCGGTGTATTCCGCCCGGAAGGCGGTGAAGGTCCCCTCGTCCAGGGCCTGCCGGATGCGGGCCATCAGTTCGTTATAGAAGTACAGGTTGTGCAGCACCGCCAGGCGCATGGCCAGCATTTCCTCCGCCTTGAACAGGTGGCGGAGATAGGCGCGGCTGTAGCTGCGGCACAGGGGGCAGCGGCAGTCCGGGTCAACCGGGGAGGTATCCAGCTTGTACTTCTCGTTCTTGATGTTCAGGACGCCCTTCCAGGTGAACAGCTTGCCGTGGCGGGCGTTCCGGGCGGGCATGACGCAGTCGAAGAAGTCCACCCCCCGGTAGACCCACACGATGAAGAACAAGGGCTGTCAATTATACAAATCAGAAGCTACCGAC
>JAJQFX010000146.1 GCA_021200895.1 Clostridiales bacterium
CAGGGTGACGTTGACCAGCATGGTGTACTCCTCCTTGCGGCTGAACCAGTAGTTGCCTACGGAGTAGAAGATGGGGACGCCGTTATAGTAGCGCACGCCCTGGAGCTGGTGCGGGTGGTCTCCAATGACCAGGTCGGCCCCCGCGTCCACCAGGGCGTCCCCCACTTCCACCTGGTACGCCTCCAGGTCGGCGGTACCCTCAATGCCCCAGTGCATATAGACCACCACAAAGTCCGCCTGCTCCCTGGCTTCCCGCACCCGCTGGTAGAGCAGGTCGGTGTCATAGGCGGTGTAAAAGGTGCCTGGCCGCTGGCTTGTGGCGGGCTGGGTCTGGGCCGACCACTCCACCCGGCTGGCGGCGAGATAGGCCACAGTGCAATGCTCCAGCTCCGCATAATAGATGGCGCTGGCCTCCTCCAAATCCTCCCCTGCGCCGATGCGGGCGATGCCCGCGCCGTCCAGGGTGTCCAGGGTGTCCAGCAGGCTCTCCTCCCCGTAATCGAAGATGTGGTTGTTGGCCAGCACTGCCACATCCACCCCCAGCTGCTCCAGCACAGAGACCCGGGAGGGGTTCGCCCGGTAGGTGTACGTCTTGCCTGCCAAGGGGGTGCCTCGGGTGGAGTAGGTGAACTCATTGTTCAGGCACATCACATCTGCGCCGGTCATATAGCTGCGCAGCGTCTCGCTGACGCAGCCGGAGAGGCCGTAGGCGTCCAGGGCGGCGGTGGTGTACTGCCCCTCGGCCAGGTTTACGTCCCCGGCGAAGCAGAGGGTGTATTCATAGGCGGTGTCCGGGTCAGGTTCCGCTTCTGCCTCGGTGTCGGCGGATGTCTGCTCCGGCTCCAGGCTGCTCTCCTCCGGCGCGAGGGGGTCGCTGTCCGATTCCCCGCTGGTGTCGGCGGGCTCCTGCTCCGGTTCCGCCTCGGCGTCGGCAGACGCCTGCACTTCCGGAGCCACCGATGAGGACGCCGCCGGGAGGCTCGCTGCCTCGGTGGCCTCCTGGCCGCAGGCGGCCAGGCCCAGCAGCAGCGCCAACCCCAGCAGAAGCGCCCCGCCGTGGTTCAAACTACCTTGCTTTTTCGTAATACCTCCACCTTTCCGCCACCCCAGCCGATGAAGCTCCTGCCGTTCTCCGGGGTATTCCGTTGTCCTGCCGTCTATTATACAGGCTGGGCCGCTCGATTTCAACGGATTTTTCCCTGTAGTGCTGGCGGGATGCCGCCTGCGCCCTGATGCCTGGCCAGGTCAGTTATGACAAGGAACGAACAAATTGACCGGAAATTTTTCCAGTTTCCTCTTGACAACCGGGATAGACCGGCCTATAATATGAATAAACCTATAGGGAAGGTTGGTATAGTTGCAAAAAACGCACACTCGCGCTTTCCTGCGACGGCCCTATGCCCCCTGTTCACTACTAACTGTCTGGAGGAATTTGTTATGAGCGCTATTTATACATCCGCCGACCAGCTGATTGGCAAGACCCCTCTGCTGGAACTGACCCATCTGGAGCAGCAGGAGGGGCTGGAGGCCAAAATCGTGGCCAAGCTGGAGTATTTCAACCCCGCCGGTTCCGTGAAGGACCGCATCGCCAAGGCCATGATTGACGATGCCGAGGCCAAGGGTCTGCTGAAGCCGGACTCCGTCCTCATCGAGCCCACCTCCGGCAACACCGGCATCGGCCTGGCCTCGGTGGCCGCCGCCCGGGGCTACCGCATCATCATCGTTATGCCGGAGACCATGAGCGTGGAGCGCCGCCAGCTGATGAAAGCTTATGGCGCGGAGTTGGTACTGACCGACGGGGCCAAGGGCATGAAGGGGGCCATCGCCAAGGCGGATGAGCTGGCAAAGGAGATTCCCAACAGCTTCATCCCCGGCCAGTTTGTGAACCCGGCCAACCCCGCCGCCCACAAGGCCACCACCGGCCCGGAGATTTGGGCGGATACGGACGGCCAGGTGGACATCTTCGTGGCCGGTGTGGGTACCGGCGGCACCATCACTGGCGTGGGGGCGTATCTGAAGGAGCAGAACCCCAACGTGCAGGTGGTGGCGGTGGAACCCGCCTCCTCCCCGGTGCTGAGCAAGGGCGTGGCGGGGAGCCACAAGATTCAGGGCATCGGCGCAGGCTTCGTGCCCGAGGTGCTGGATACCCAGGTGTACGATGAAGTCCTCCCCGTGGAGAACGAGGACGCCTTCGCCGCCGGCAAGCAGGTGGGCAAGGCGGAGGGCATCCTGGTGGGCATCTCCTCCGGCGCGGCGGTCTGGGCGGCCATCCAGCTGGCGAAGCGCCCGGAGAACAAGGGCAAGACCATCGTGGCTCTGCTCCCCGACACCGGCGACCGGTACCTCTCCACGCCGCTGTTTGCGGATTAAACGAACCGTTTCCCGGCGGCGGGCGATGCCCGCCGCCGGATGTTTTTTTGCCCCAATGCACCCTGAACGATTTGCGCAAAGCGCAAAAGGACGGCGCACACCCGGAATCCGTCCGTTGTGTGCGCCGTCGTCTGCGGGGGCGCTACCCGTTGTTAGCCCCTCGCTCGATCAGCAGCCCCTTCATGGAGCCGGTCTGGTTATGCACCTGATAGATATGGGCCGTCTCCGCCTCGGTGCAGCCCAGGAGTATCTTGATTTCAGAGTCCCGCTTGCGGAGATCCACAGTGCAAATCACCGCGTTGACCCGCCGCTCCTCCGCCGAGCCGACCCAGACATCGATGCCGCCCCGATCCAGGGAAGCGGTATCCTCCAGGTAGCCGTAATCCACCTCGTAGAGCAAATCCGGGAAGTGGGGGTGGGGCGTCCCCTTGGGCCGGTCAATGACCAGGGTGGAGTGCTCCACCAGCTGATCCAGGGCTGTCCAAAACTCGTGATTGTGGCTGTGTTCCATAGTCATATTCCTTCCTTATCCTGCTGAATCAGCAGTTTGATGGCTTCGACGCCCACGCGGACGGCGGTGGAGGTGTCCTGGCTCTCCGCCTGGTCCAGCCCGGCGGCCTGCCGCTCTTGGTTCCAGATGACGTGGAAGCAGGCTCCGCACCGCACGCCCCTGGCAGCGGCCACGGTGAACAGGGCGGCGGACTCCATCTCGCTGGCCAGGATGCCCAGCCGCTTCCACGCCTCCCATTTGGCCTGGAGTTCCCCGGCCACCGGCATGGAGGCGGGGTCGTGCTGGCCATAGAAGCTGTCCTTGGACTGCACCACCCCCAGCTTCGGCGTGATGCCGCAGCCCAGAGCCGCCTGCCGCAGGGCCGCTGTCACGGTAAAGTCAGGGACGGCAGGGTATTCGATGGGGGCGTATTCCCGGCTGGTGCCCTCCATCCGCACGGCCCCGGTGGCTACCACCAGGTCGCCGGATTGCACGTCCAGCCGGATGCCGCCGCAGGTGCCCACTCGGAGGAAGGTGTCCACCCCCAGCTGGGTCAGCTCCTCCATGGCGATGGCGGCGGAAGGGCCGCCGATGCCGGTGGACACCACCGCCACCGGTTCCCCCAGCAGCCTGCCCGTCCAGGAGCAGAACTCCCGGTTCGTGGTCAGGTGACGCGGCTCCTCCAGGTATTGGGCGATGGCGGCGCATCGACCCGGGTCGCCGGGCAGAATGCAGTAGCGGCCCAGGCCGTCCTCCCGGCTCAGATGGATGTGGAACTGCACCTCGCGCGTTTCCTTCTTCATAGGGCTCCTCCCCGTTCTGCTCAGGATGGGTTTATTTTAACACAGCTTTTCCAAAAGTGCAAGCCCAATAAGGCAAAAAAAGGCGGGCGGAGCCAAACTGCTCCGCCCGTCTCTGCCGCTCCGTTAAAAACTCAGCAGCCGCAGTGCTTTCTGGCGCGGCTGTCCGACTGGAAGGGCGCGCACTCGGTGCAGTCGCAGCTCTTGGGGTTGATCTCCCCGCAGCAGCCCGCCTTGATGGTGTTCAGGGTGCAGTAATTCTGCTCACCGGCGTGATGGGTGCAGGTGTTGACAGAGCATTCAATGTTGTGGTTTACCTTGTCCATAACGGATACCTCCTTGAATTGGTACAGCTCCAGTATGGACGGAAAAGGCGGAAATTATACCGCCTTTTAAAGTTTTTTGACCTTCGGGGAGGCCGCTCCGACGGCGTCCAGTTCGGCCTCCGCCGTTTCGATATACTTCGCCGTGTTATAGCGGAGGTAGTCCGCCCGCTCCTGGGTCACCTGCCCCACCACCCTGGCGGGGGAGCCCATGACCAGGCTGTAGTCGGGAATGCGCATCTTCCCCGTCACCAGGGCATTCGCGCCGATGATGCAGTGGGCCCCCACCTGGCAGCCGGACAGCAGCGTGGCCCCCATGCCTATCATGGTGCCCTCCCCCACGGTGCAGCTGTGGACGATGGCCCCGTGACCGAGGACGCAGCCCCGGCCAACGTGGAGGGGCGTACTGCTGTCACAGTGGAGGACGCAGTTGTCCTGCACGTTGGTGTCCGCGCCGATGAAGATAGCGTCCATGTCGCCCCGGACGGTGGCGCTGTACCACAGGTTGACGTGTTCCTCACAGGTCACGTCGCCAATGACGGCGGCGTTTTCCGCGATGTGGACGGTGGGGTGCAGCGTGGGACACTTCCCCTGATATGGTTTGATGATCATACGGATTCCTTTCTGGCTCTGTGCGGTAGCAACAGTATTTGTATAAAATCAGGCGACGCCGTCTAAACTGGAAGAAATCCCAAGTTAGGCGGTGTTTTCATGTCAAAGCAACGGTCAGGCCCCTGTCTGCGGGGGAAGCGTTCCCGGTCTGCCCTCCGCTGGGGAGCGGCGCTGCTGCTGTCTGGCCTGCTCCTGACGGCCAGCTGGGCGGGCTATCGCCAGGCGGCGCTGGCGGCGGGGCTGGTGCGGTTCCATGTGGTGGCCGCCTCCGACAGTGAGGAGGACCAGCGGCAGAAGCTGCTGGTGCGGGACGCGGTGCTGGACGCCGCCCGGCCCCTCCTTGCGGAGGCAGGCTCCGCCGGGGATGCCCAAACTATCCTCGCCGCCCACCTGGAGGAGCTGGCCCAGGCGGGGTCCGATGCTCTCCGGGCGTCCGGCGGCTCCGGCACCGTCACCGCAGCCCTGAACCGCCGGCATTATTCCACCCGCTACGGGGAGAACGCTGCCCTCCCCGCCGGGGGAGTATGTCAGCCTGCAAATCATCATCGGGGCGGGGGAAGGCCATAACTGGTGGTGCGTCCTCTTCCCTGACCTCTCCGCCGGGGAGGACGCCGCCGCCGTCATGGCGGAGGAGGACGCGGGGCTGGTGACCCAGGCGGACGAGGGCTATGAGCTGCGCTTCCGCTGCCTGGAGCTGTGGGGTGCGTTCAGGGAGTGGCTGTCCTGAGCGGGCAGCCTCAGGGGGTTCACTCCCTGGGCCAGCAGCGCCGCCAGGTAGAGGGCGCAGCCCACCAGCGCCGCCAGCAGGGTGGCCGGCCACAGCCCCGTCCCGCGCCCCCGCAGGCTACGGTAGAGCAGGTTCACCGTTAGTCCCATTAGCAGGGCGGACAGGGCCGGGGCCGTCAGCACCGGGAACCAGCGGATCTCCGCCCCGGCCTGCCGAACCACCACCCGAACCCGCAGCCAGAAGCCCAGGAGGGAGCTGACCGCCGTGCCCAAGGCGTAGGCGTAAAAGCCCAGCCTGCCGGTTAGCAGGAGGGTGCAGCCCAGCTGCACCCCGCCGCAGAACAGGGAGATGGCCGCCCCCTGTTTTTGCCGCCCCGCGCCGTTCAGGACGGTGCCCAGCACGGCTTCATAGGCAGACAGGGCCGCGCCGAAGCTCAGGGGGAGCAGCAGCTCCCCCACACGGCTGTCGTGGAACAGCAGCGCTCCCACATCGCCCCCCAGCGTCACCAGCAGGGCCATCAGCGGCAGCACCAACAGGGAGACGGAGAAGAGCGCCGTCTCGATATACCGGTTCAGCTCCGCCCTCCGCCCCAGGGTGCAGCACTCCGTCAGCCGGGGCAGAACGGACAGGGAAAGGGCGTTCACAAAGGCGAAGGGCAGGTTCAGCAGGGGCAGCGTCATGCCGAACACCACCCCGAAGGCTTCCATGGCCCCTGAGGCCGTGTACCCCGCCAGCACCAGCAGCTGGGGTACCAGGATGGCGTTCACCGACCCCGTCAGGTTGCCCAGCAGGGCGGTGAACCCCACCGGCAGGGCAATGCGGAGCAGGGCGCGGCGGGGGCTGCCCGCCTCCCCGGTCTGCTGGGGGCGGGGGTTCAGGCGGCGCTGCTGCGCCCGCCGAACCAGAGTCAGCACCAGGGAGGAGAATGCCTCGCTGACCCCCATCCCCAGCACGATGACCGCCACCGTATGGGCCCCGTCCAGGGGCATCAGCATCCATAACAGCCCCAGCACCGCCGCCGCCCGGATGACCTGCTCCGCCAGCTCCACTGCGGCGGGGATGCGGGTCTCCCCGAAGCCGTAGAAGTAATTTTTCGTCAGGTTCTCCACGCCGGTGAGCAGCAGGCAGGGCAGCAGACAGGGCAGAGCCAGGGCCGTCCGCCCGTCCCCCAGCACCCGGTCAGCCAGGGGCTGGGCCAGCAGCAGCACCGCCGCCGCCAGCGCCGCCCACACTGCAAAGAGCAGCCACAGCGCCGTATGCAGCAGCCGGGCCGCCCCCCGGCTGTTCTGCCGGGCGGCTTCCGCCGCCGTGCGGTTGCACACCGCCACCGCCAGCCCGGAGACGGCCACGGATTGCAGCACGGCGTACACCGGCATCACCAGCTGATACAGCCCCATATTCTCCGCCCCAACGGTGCGGGACAGCATCATCCGATAGAAGAAGCCCACCACCTGGGTAAACACCCCCACCACCGTCAGCAGGAAGGCGGACTGCGCAAAGCTCTCCCGTTCTTTCATCTTCTCACCTCAGGGCCAGTCTATGCGCGCCTTGTCCCAAACAGAAGGACAGGGCGCGTTTTTCACCCTTCGAAGTGCAGGGAGCGGGAGCGCCGTTCCCTTACAGGTTCAGCTCCAGTTCCACCGGGCAGTGGTCGCTGCCAAACAATTCGGCGTGAATCTTGGAGTCCCCAACCTCCGGTATCAGCCGGTCGGAGACGATGAAGTAGTCGATACGCCAGCCCGCGTTGTTCTCCCTGGCGTGGAAGCGGTAGCTCCACCAGGAATAGGCCCCCGTCAGCTCCGGGTACAGGTAGCGGAAGGTGTCGGTAAAGCCGCTGGAGAGCAGCCGGGTCATCTTCTCCCGCTCCTGGTCGGAGAAGCCCGCGTTGCCCCGGTTGGTCTTGGGGTTTTTCAGGTCGATCTCCTCATGGGCCACGTTCAGGTCGCCGCAGTACACCACCGGCTTCACCCGATCCAGCCCCATCAGGTAGGCCCGGAGGTCATCCTCCCACGCCATCCGGTAGTCGATGCGCCGCAGGCCGTCCTGGCTGTTGGGGGTGTAGCAGCAGACGAAGTAGAAGTTTTCAAACTCCAGGGTGATGAGCCGCCCCTCGTGGTCGTGGGCGTCGATGCCCATGCCGCAGCGGACGGACAGGGGGTGCAGCCGGGTGAATACCGCCGTGCCGGAATATCCCTTCTTCTCGGCGGAGTTCCAGTACTGCTCATAGCCGGGCAGCTCCAGCGTCACCTGCCCCGGCTGCAATTTCGTCTCCTGGAGGCAGAAGATGTCGGCATTCAGGCCGTCGAACGCCTCCTGGAATCCCTTTTTCAGGCAGGCCCGCAGGCCGTTCACATTCCACGAAACCAGTTTCATCATGGGAGAAATCCTCGCCTTTCTATTAGTGTATCATACCTGCATACGCCCTCCGGGAAGGAAAACCCGATAGAAGCAAAACAGCGGCGTCCGTTGCGGCGCCGCTGTTGTGTTCAGGGTCATTCGCCCACCTGCGTCTGCTACCGAAGCAGCACCAGGATCACGACCCAGAGGACGCAGGCAAGGGGCACCAGAATTTGGAAGGTTTTGTGCCGCGTCTTGTGGCGGAACAGCTGCATCCCCCAGCAGCGCCCCGGCGCAGCCTCCAGCGAAGGCCGCCGTCAGCAGCGTCCGCTCCGAGATGCGCCAGGCCCCCCCCGCCTGGCTCTGGCCTTGTCCAGGCCGTAGAGGAGGAAGGTCACCACGTTCGCTGCCACCAGGTAAAGGGGCAGAACGCTGCCCAACAGTCCGTTCATTGCGCTTCCTCCCACTGCTTCCAGATTTCCGGGCAGTAGCCCACGGTGGCCTGCCTGCCGTTGCGGACGATGGGGGTGCGGAGCAGGCGGGGGTCTTCCAGCAGATGCTCCAGCTTCTGCTCGTCATAGGCCAGGTAGGCCAGCCCCTTGGCGTCCGGGTGCTTGGGGTCGATGACGGCGTCAAAACCCACCGCCCGAATCACGCTGGTCAGTTCCCCCCGGCTCATGGGATACTTTAAAATGTCCACATTCTGAAAGCGGATGCGCCGCTCCTTGAAGTAGCGCTGGGCCTTCTTCGTGTCAAAGCACTTGGACTTGCCAAAAATCTGTATGTTCATCGCCGCGCCGCCTTTCAGGGCTGGGGCGTGGCTGCGGCTTCCTTGATGGCGCGGTACTTCTCCTGCACCTCTTTCGTCTTGCCGCAGGACATCTTCCCCTCGGTGCAGTGGCCGCAGGCCACGCAGCTGGGCCCGGCGGCGGCGAACAGGTTAGGGGCGATGGGGTAGACCAGCTTGAACATCTCCTCCGCCAGGGCGCGGATCTCCCACTGGGCCCGGTTGCAGCACCGCAGGGCGAAGAAGTTCTTTAGGCTCCGGGCGTTCATGGTCATGACCATCTTCGTCTCGCAGGCGTTGGGCAGCACGAAGCGGGCGTCCTCGTTGGCCATCTTCTCCGCCTTCTTCTCCGCTTCCTTCTGGGAGAGGCCCTGGGCCATCAGCTCGGCAGTGTGCTTCTCCTGCAAGGAGGCGCACAGGGCCAGATACTCCTCCCCTTGCTTGCGCATGGCCTCCAGGAACAGTTCTTTAGAGGCCGGGTCGGCCTCCACCTCCGGAGGAATGACGAACCGGAAGTCATCCAGCCGCACATAGCGCTGGCTCTGGACGGAGAAGGACGCGATGCGGTGGCGGGTGATTTGGGCCAGCAAAGAGCGGCTGACCCCTTCGATGGCGAAGGTAAAGGAGGCGTGCTCGATGGGGCTTTCGTGGCCCATGGATGCCAGCATTTTGACGAATTTCGCCGTTTTCTCCGGCGTCAGGTTTTCCAGCAGCTCGTCCACCCCCACGGGGCTGTAGCACAGCTTGGCGGCGGCGGCCACCACCCGCTCCGGCTCCGGCGTGTGGGCAATCAATTTGACAGTCATCATAGTTTTTCTCCCTCTTGCTCCCGCAGTCTGACGGCAATATCAGAAGCGCTGTAAAGCACCCGCAAAACCGTCACCCCGCTGTGATTTATCACATAAAATGCCGAATAGTTATCCACCAACAGTTGGCGGATTCCCTGCTCCCGCTCAGGCTGAGATTCCAGCAGACGGCAGCGCTCCGGCAACTGCTCCAGAGTGTTGATTGCTCCGGCAATGCGGTTATACTGTTTCATGGCGGTATCCGGCGCATGGAATACGGTGGCAATGTGATGGTAAATCGCCTCCATGTCCCTTAATGCCTGATTGGTGATCTCTATCTTGTATTGTTTCATGCGTGGGTTTCCCGGAACTGCGCAAAGGCGGCAGCGGCGTCCTGGGTGCGGCCATTTTCCATATCATCAACGCCGGCCTGCAACGCGCTATGAAGCGCTTCCGCAGACATCCGGTCGGCGTTGACAGATTCAGGCGCTTTGGGCAGCGACACCGAAAAGGGGATGCCGCCGGTCAGAGACACCTGGCGGAGAAACATATCCACCGCAGTCGCCATGGGAATCCCCAGCTGCTTGAGCACTTCCTCTGCCTCCCGCTTCACCGTAGGATTCACACGAAGATTCAGGGTTGCTGTCTTTTCCATAGTATCAACTCCTTTTCTGTCATTGTAACGCGATTTGCGTTAACCGTCAAGCCCGGGTTTGCGCCAAATCAGGAATCTCACCCGTTTCCGGGCGAAAGGCTGCCTTACATCCCAAATCCCCCGTTGACCCCCAGCACCTGCCCGGTGATGAAGGAGGCATCGCCGCTGCACAGGAAGTAAATGGCCGCCGCCACCTCCTCCGGGGTACCCAGCCGCCCCAGGGGGGTCTCCTCCGCCAGGGCCTGACGGGTCTCCCCATCGGCGAAGGCCATCATGTCGGTATCGACGACGCCGGGGGCCACCACGTTGACGGTGATGCCGGAGGGCCCTACCTCCTTGGCCAGCGCCCTGGAGAAGCTCAGCACCGCCCCCTTGGCTGCGGAGTAGGCCACCTCACAGCTTCCCCCCACCTGCCCCCAGATGGAGGAAACTGTGACGATGCTGCCCCGGTGCTGCCGCAGCAGGTAGGGCAGAGCGGCCCGGCAGGCGTGGTAGATCCCGTTCACATCCACCGCCATCAGCCGCTCCCACTGCTGGCTGGTCACGTCCTGGAGCACCATGCCGGGCAGGGCGATGCCCGCGTTGCAGACCAGGGCGTCCAGGCCGCCGAACCGCTCCGCCACGGCATCCGTCATGGCCTGCACCTGCCGCCAGTCGGCCACATCGGCCTGCACCGGAAACGTGTTCGGCCCCAGCTCCCGGCACAGGGCTTCCGCCCGCTCCCGGGAGCGGCAGTAGCTCACCGCCACGTTCCAGCCCTCCGCATGGAAGCGCCGGGCGGCGGCTGCGCCGATGCCCCGGCTGGCTCCGGTGATCAATACTGTCTTTGCCATGGGATACGCTTCCTTCCTCTGAACCTGTCTGCTTTCCGTAGTTTAACATAAAAATTCCCGTCCTACAAGGGCGGATACGCACTTTTCCGCACCGTTTGCGTCCTGCCGCTCCCCCTGCAAAAACATCGTTTTTTAGAAAAAATCAGTATCAAAAAGGCTTCCAAAGAAACGCTGTAAAAATCACAAAACAATAGTTGCGTTTTGCGGGCCATTCGTGTATAATGACCAATAGGGTATTATACTGACGGAGCAGGCGCTCCGAGTGAAAATCCACCATATTGATAAGGAGCGTAAACGACATGAGCTATTCTGCAAAACAAATCCGTAACATCTGCCTGCTGGGCCATTCCGGTTCCGGAAAGACCATGCTGGTGGAAAGTATGCTGAACGTCACCGGTGTCACCCAGCGGCTGGGCAAGACCCCGGACGGCACTACGGTTTCTGACTATGACCCGGAGGAAATCAAGCGTCAGATCTCTATCTCCGCTTCCATTATCCCCATTGAATATAAGGATCATCTGTTCAACGTTATTGACTGCCCGGGTCACTTCGGCTTCTACGGCGAAGTCGCCGAGGCTTTGCAGGTGGCCGACCTGGCCGTCATCGTTCTGCCCGCCAAGGGCAGCGTTCCCGTGGGCGCGGAGCGGGCCTACCGCATGGTGCGGGAGCGGAACCTGCCCTGTATGTTCTACATTTCCAAGTGCGATGAGGAGAACGGCGACTACAACGCCGTGGTGGACGAACTGAAGGAGAAGTTCGGCAACCAGGTCACCCCCATCGTTTCCCCCATCCTGGATGCCAAGAAGAACGCCATCGGTGTGCTGGACGTGCTGGAGCGCTGCGCCTACGGCATCCATGACGACGGCAAGAGCCATCACATTGAAATCCCTGAGAACAAGAAGAGCTTCGTCATCGAGTCCTACTCCACCCTGATGGAGTCCGTGGCCGAGTACTCCGAGGAGTTTATGGACAAGTTCTTTGCCGGGGAGGAGTTCACCACCGAGGAGGTGGCCGAGGGCCTGCTGGCCGGTATTAAGGACGCCACCATCGTCCCCGTCTACTGCGGCAGCGCCTTCACCGGTATGGGCACCGAGGCCCTGATGCACGGCCTCATCACCATGGGCCCCTATCCCATGAACACCAACCCCATGTCCGGCGTGGACGCCGACGGCGAGCTGGTAGAGGTGGCCGTCAGCGCCGAGGGGGACACCGTTGTCTACGTCTTTAAGACCGTCTCTGACCAGTACGGCAAGTACTCCTATGTCAAGGTGCTCCAGGGCACCCTGACCCCGGATATGTCCCTCATCAACGGCCGCACCGGCTCTACAGAGAAAATTGGCCGCCTCTACGCCATGTGCGGCAAAAAGGCCTCCGAGCTGAAAAAGCTGAACGCCGGCGACATCGGCGCCATCTCCAAGATGGACAAGGTCAAGACCGGCGACACCCTCTCCGTGGCCGGTTACAAGCTGGATCCCATCCCCTTTGCCGAGCCGGTGTACTCCAAGGCCATCTCCCCCAAGGTCAAGGGCCAGGACGACAAGGTCGGCGTGGGCCTGAACCGCCTGAACGAGGAGGACCCCTCCTTCTCCATCACCAACAACGCCGAGACCCATCAGCTGGTGGTCTCCGCCGCTGGCGACATCGCCATCGACGTGCTGGTGTCCAAGCTCAAGAGCCGCTTCAATGTGGAAGTGGTGCTGGAGACCCCCCGTGTGCCCTATCGTGAGAAGATTCGCAAGGTGGTGTCCAAGCAGGGCAAGTACAAGAAGCAGACCGGCGGCAGCGGCCAGTACGGCGACGTGTGGGTGCGCTTTGAGCCTACGGATGAATCCGAGGAAATGATTTTTGCCGAGGAAGTGTTCGGCGGCAGCGTGCCGAGAAACTACTTCCCCGCAGTGGAAAAGGGCCTGCGGGACGCCTGCCTCCACGGCGTGCTGGCCGGGTACCCGGTGGTGAACCTGAAGGCCGTGCTGTATGACGGCTCCTACCATCCGGTGGACTCCTCCGAAATCGCCTTCAAGACCGCCGCTCAGCTGGCCTACAAGGCCGCTCTGCCGGAGGCCTCCCCCGTGCTGCTGGAGCCGGTGGGCGATTTGAAGGTCACGGTACCGGACAGCTACATGGGCGACATCATGGGCGACTTGAACAAGCGCCGCGGCCGCGTCATGGGCATGGAGCCCACCAAGGACGGCAACCAGGTCATCTCCGCCGAGGTGCCTATGGCCGAGATGAGCGAGTACGCCATCGATCTGCGGGCCATGACCCAGTCCAGAGGCTCCTTCACCTTCCACTTCCTGCGCTATGAGCAGTGTCCCCCCGCCGCCCAGGAGAAGGCCATCGCCGAGGCCAAGGCTCTGAACGGCTGATTCCCCAACCCAATATCGTAATGCAGCGCCCCCGGAGCAGTCCGGGGGCGCTGCTTTTCTGCCCGCTGTCCTCTCAGCGGCGCAGTGCGGAAGGGAGCGATTGGTACATACAGGTGTTGCCCATGAATGTCCAGACCATTATTTCTTTGCCACCAGTAAATCCACTGTAATCACCTCCAGATGGACATGAAAAAGAGCGGCTGTGTAGCCGCTCTTAGATATTATTGTGTTAAGTTCAGGTTGAAAAGACTGTTATTGATACCCATCTCCCTGCTTGAACACCGGCGGCCAATAAGGCAAGACAGGGGCTCCTGACTTCAATTTAAAGTCACAATATTCCCCATCGGAGGCACAGGTCTGCTCACGGTACAGCGGCGCACCCAGCACCCCGAACATCACATAGTCCAGATTGCAAAGATAGGGCATATATTCCATGTAACCGTGTTCTTTAGCGAAGTTCGCCAACGGACATACAAGGTTATGATAGCTGAATGCATACCCTTCTTCCGGCGGGATCA
>JAJQFX010000017.1 GCA_021200895.1 Clostridiales bacterium
GAGCGCCACCTTGCCAAGGTGGAGGTAGCGAGTTCGAGCCTCGTCTTCCGCTCCATCGCAGAGGGTATCTGAGACATTCAGATGCCCTCTTTCGTTTTGGCTGTTTCCTCGAACTCGCTACCTCCACCAAAAATCCGCGAGTAATGCTCCCCCTACTCAGCAGTAGGACGTGAAGTCTAAATTATCACTTTTTGTAGCACACGGTTAAAACTAAAACTTTACTTTTGGATAAAGGTGTGTGAGTTTAATTCTGGCGTCAGACGCAGTGAATCTCCAGTCTATGCCCTTCTGTGAAGCGTTCCGTTCAGTGTGCCAGGCAGCCAGAATGCGATTCAATTCCTCCAGACTAGGGATGCGGCGGCTCTCTAACGCCTGCCGCGTAAGCGCAGACAGTTCGATTTCAGCCATATCCAACCAAGAGCCGTGCTTCGGGGTATAATGAATCTCCAGTTTTTGCATAATGCGGAACGCTTCCTCCGAAGGAAAGGCTTTGTACAGAGATGCTGCTGTGTGAGTGTTGAGATTATCCATAACCAGAACGATTTTCTCAACATCCGGATATTGTTCGTCTACTAGCCACTTGATTTGGTTTGCCCAATCGACTGCCGTTCTGGAAGGCAATGCCACAGTGTTCCGCCAACCGCCCAACGGTTCTGTGAACATAAAGATGGAACAGGAGCCTTTTCTTTCATATTCACAGTCATATTTCTCAGTATGATTTGTTTCACTCATGGGAATCGGTTCCAGCCGCTCATCTAACAGTTGAAACGGCTTTTCATCCATGCACACAACAGGACGCTGCGCATCATAAGGTCTGGCATATACCTCCAGCACAGCTTCCATGCGGGCAGCAAACTCTGCATTTTGCTTGGATGGAATACACCACATTTTCCTCAAATGAGGCTTATATTCCGTTTTTTTAAGATATTTCTAACCGTTCCGTAGGAGATGCTGTCTATATAGCCCAGTTCTACAACTCTGGAACTGAGCAGCCGTAAAGTCCACCTGGCGTAACCCTCAGGAGGTTCGCTGCAAGCCAGCGCGATAACCTTAGCTTCCAATTCACCTGTGACCTTCGGCGGTACCGGCGGGGTTTCTCTCTTTTTTCGGGTAAGATAGGCAAGAATATCCTGTTTTTCAAGGTAATCATCCCGCATATTATACACGGCCTGTACAGAAATTTCGAGAGCCTCTGCAACTCTTTTGTATCTGACATGGTCAGACTTTCCCGTCCGGTCTAACATCAGAAGCACTCTTGCACGGGTGACTTCGTGAGAGTTATGTTCCCCTTTTCTCACGATGTCTCTCAGATATTCCTGCTGCTCTACTGTCAGGTAGATATATTTTGCATTCATACAATATTACCCCTTAACGGTTTTCTTTCAGCATATCACACTCCTTTTAATAAGTAAAGTTTTAGTTTTCACCCTCTACTACTGTGTAAGGGAAAAGCGTCGTTCCTCTACGAAGCAGAGAAAACGCGGCACGGAACCCCTCCACGAAAGGGACTTTTGAAACGGGTACAAGGGGCCGCAGAAGGTCTGCGGCCCCTGAACGTCTGCCGTGGCAGGCAAATCAGTGATGATAAATGTCGTTCATGGAGGTGTCGTTATAAATCTTTTCAATGGCCTCGGCGAACAGCTCCGCGGTGGAGATGTACTTGATTTTGCTGCTCTTCAGGTTGGCGGGGGGCGCGATGGTGTCCAGGAAGAACACCTCCTCCAGGGCGGAGTTCTCGATGCGCTCCAGGGCCGGGCCGGACAGGACGCCGTGGGAGGCGGCGGCTACGACGTGCTTCGCCCCGCCAATTTCAATCAGCGCCTTGGCCGCGCCGCAGAGGCTGCCGGCGGTGTCCACCATGTCGTCCAGGAGGATGACGTTCTTGCCCTCCACGGTGCCGATGATGTTCATGACCTCGGAGGAGTTGGCTTTCTGGCGGCGCTTATCCACGATGGCCATGGGCATCCCCAGCTGCTGGGCGAAGCCCCGCACCCGGCTGACGGAGCCCACGTCGGGGGAGGCGACGATGGTGTTGTCCCGCTCGGCGTCATATTTCTCGTTGAAGTAGTCCACGAACAGGTTGCTGCCCACCAAGTTGTCCATGGGGATGTCAAAGAAGCCCTGGATCTGGAGGCAGTGGATGTCCATGGTCAGCACCCGGTCAGCGCCTGCGGTGGTCAGCAGGTTGGCCACCAGCTTGGCGGAGATGGGGTCACGGGGCTTGGTCTTGCGGTCCTGGCGGGCGTAGCCGTAATAGGGCATGACGGCGGTGATGCGCCCGGCGGAGGCCCGCTTCATGGCGTCGATCATCACCAGCAGCTCCATCAGATAGTCGTTGACGGAGCGGTAGCCGGGCTGATCCTTCACGCCGGAGGCGGCGGTGGACTGAATCAGGAATACGTCGCTGCCCCGCACCGTCTCGTAGGTGGAGACGTAGCTCTCGCCGTCGGAGAAGGTGCCGCACTCATTGTTGCCAAGGGGTACCCGCAGCTTCTGGCAGATGGACTTTGCCAGCGTGGGGTTGGAATTGCCAGTGAAAATCTTGATGTCCTTACCGTGGGAAATCATAGTACAGTCCTCCTGAACAATTTTGTTCTCTTTTGTTCGCGTTTGTCTCTTTTACAGGGGAAATGCGTACCCAGGGCTGGCGCGGCGGAGAACCCTCCGGCAGGCGCGGCCGGTCAGGGCTGCTTTTTGGCTCGGTGGGCTGCCGCCCACCCCTCCTTCACGGTGGGGCGGAGGCGGCTGAGGACAAGGCTGTCCTTGGGGGCCAGGTCGGTCAGGGTGGTACCGGCGGCGGTATAGGCCCCGTCCTCCACCGTGCAGGGGGCCACCAGGTTGGTGTTGCAGCCGATGAAGCAGTCGTTCCCCACGGTGGTGTGGAACTTCTCGTTGCCGTCATAGTTGCAGGTGATGGAGCCGCAGCCGAAGTTGCACCGCTCCCCCACGTCGGCGTCCCCGACGTAAATCAGGTGGGGGATTTTGGTGCCTGCTCCCAGGCTGGCGTTTTTCAGCTCGGTAAAGTCCCCCACCTTGCAGCCGTCCCCCACATGGGTGCCGGGGCGGACGTAGGCGAAGGGGCCGATGTTGACGCGGTTTCCAAAGGTGGCACCGGTGAGGTGGGAGTTGGAGGCGACGCAGCCGTTCCCCAGCACGCAGTCCCGAATCATGGAGTTGGGGCCGATCTCGCAGTCCTCCCCGATGACGGTATGCCCCCGGAGCATGGTGCCGGGCAGCAGGAGGGTGCCTGCCCCTACCTCCACGTCCGGGTCCAGGTAGACGCTGCCGGTGTCCAGCATCTCCACGCCATTCTGGAGCAGGCGGCGGAGATTCTCCCCGTTGGCCATCATTTTGGCCAGCTGCAAGCCGTCCTCCCGCTCCAGCAGGGCCACGCCCTCCTCCTGATAGGGGGAGTAATACTCGCTGCCCACCAGGCCGTCAATGCTGCCCTGGGCCAGGCCCTCTGCCTCCACCCGGTAGACCCCCATAGGGTCCCCGGCGGGGGTGATGAACTCCTCCTCCGCCAGCTCCCGGCAGGCGTCGGCGTTCAGAAACACGGGCTGCGTGATGGTGACGACCTTGCCTTGACTTTCCGCAGCGAAGGCGACCAGGCGGGCCTCCAGCGCCCCGTCCAGGGCGGAGCAGACCTCCGCATCCTCCGGGAAGCAGGCGGCCGTCTCCTCCAGCAGGTCAGGCTCCGCGACCACAAAAAAGCGCGCCACCCCTGCCCGCTGCAAATTCCGCCGTAGCCAGGCCGCCGCGGGGGAGAACAGCAGCCTGCGCAGCAGCAGCGGCTTGGAAGAGGCACGTTCCGCATCACGCAGCACCAGAATCACAGCACTGTCAGAAACCATGGAAGGAACTCCCCTTTCTGTTCAAAACTCAAACGGATGAAACCCCGAATGTGGAATCGTCCGACTGCATTATAGCAAAATGCAGCGGAAATTTCACCGGAATTTGGAAAAATTTTTCCGATTTTTTTACTTTTTACCTGTTCTACAAAAATAGAAGGCGGCGGAATTTCTTTTTCGTCAGCTTGACCACGGGGAAGGGGCGCGAATCCTGCACACAAAATTTGTCAGGGTGGGGAAAATGTGGTATACTGCCAGTAAACCCCTCCAAAGAAGCAGGGGCGGCCGCGCCCCATACCGGCGCGGCAGGAAAAGGAAGGCGACTTTTCGCATGATAAACTTCAAACGGCCCACCCTGGAGGATAGGGCCAACTATGAGCCGCTGCTCCAGGCGTGTGGCTTCCGCAGCTGCGAATACTCCTTCACCAACCTGCTGACCTGGGCGGAAGCCTATGATGAGGGAATCGCCCAGGTGGACGGCTTCGCCGTGGTCTGGATAGGCATGAACGGCAGCTATTTGTGGCCCTCAGGCCGGGGAGACCGGAAGGCCCTGCTGGAGACGCTGCGGCAGGACGGCCGGGAACGGGGCGTTCCCTTCACCCTGGCGGGGCTGACGGCGGAGCAGTGCCAGGAGCTGGAGGCGCTGTACCCCGGCCAGTTCCGCTTCGCCGACCAGGAGGATGCGGCGGATTACTGCTACACTGTGGAGAAGCTCTCCACCCTGTCCGGCAAGAAGCTCCATTCCAAGCGCAACCACATCCGCCGCTTTGAGGAGCGGTACCCCAACTGGCACACGGAGCTTTTGGGGGAGGCCAACCTGGCCGACTGCGTGAAAATCGCCCAGGACTGGGCGGAGGAGGAGCGCAAGGCCGGTACGGGGGCCTGGGGTTCCCGCCACGGGAACCAGGCGCTGGCTCTGGCGTTCCAACATCGGGACGCGCTGGGGCTGGACGGCATCGTGCTATACGACGGCGGCGGCACGGACGAGGCGGGGCAGCCCGCCCCAGACCGGGCGGTGGCCTTCTGCATGGGCCATTCCCTGGGTGGGGACACCTATGACGTCCTCTTTGAAAAGGCTTACGGCCAGATACAGGGGGCCTACAGCATGATCAACCGGGCCTTCGCCCGCTGGGTGAGGGAGCACTATCCCCAAATCGTCTACATGAACCGGGAGGACGACATGGGGGAGCCGAACCTCCGGAAGGCCAAACGAAGCTATTACCCCGACCTGATGGTGGAGAAGTGGAAGGCACAGATGGGGGAGGGGTGATACTGTAGCCCCCCCCCAGCGGCCACAAGCGAAGGACTTCCCTCCAGACAACGTCAAAAAGGCGGCTCACCGCGATATTGCGGTGAGCCGTTTTCCTATATGTTTTCTCTTATCTCAACATATCACTTAATATCATATAAGTAGTAGCAAAATCGGTGTTAAATTCGATTTCGCGTAGTAATCTAGTTTGCTGTTGAGCTTGCTCTAACAGCTGGCGGTTCTTATCTTCCATCCTAAGCTCCATCCTAAGCTGATACAGGTGTTGCTCATACAGGTTTACAGCTTCTTGCATGGAATATGCACGTTTATTCGCGAGTACTTGTTCGAAGTAAGCTACTGCATCATAATTGCGATAATCACGAGGAATGACATTCAGTACACTTTGATTTTGAGTCGTTGTCTGTACAATAGCATTTGAAATTTTTCTTACATCTTCTTTGTACAGTCTCTCTTCGCTTAGAGTCAGCGATTTAATTGGTTCAGCTTTACTTTTTCGTAAGCTTAGCAATTCAGTTCGTCTTTTTCTCATCCGTATAATATAAAAAATGGCGAACACAATCACAGCACAACAAACTATTCGAGCAACAACAAAAAAATCGTAGGTATATCCTAATCCGGCAATGATTGCAACTAATACTACAGTCACTATAATAAGTAATCTCGTTGTGTATTTTATGTCAAATTCTTCATCACTACTTTTTGCTGTTGATTTTACGGTATTAAGTGCTCTTATTTTACAGGAGCGCATTGCAAGCCTTTGTGCAGCCTTTAACTGCTCATTCACATTAACTGCATATATATATATATAGCTCATTCAGTTCGTTTAAAACCGAGAGAGCATTATTAACCTGATTTAACGCTTCTAAACGTTCTTGTTCTCTTACAGTGCTCATAGCTATCTTTCTCCTTTCGGGCAATCAAACCATGTCTTGCAATTCTGGCACTGCCAACGCACATCAGTGTCAAGCGTGAAATTATCACCAAACAAGTTTGTATAAGCTTTATCTATTTCTGAATGTTTTATATGAACTTTTACATTTGCTGAATGGCAATTTGGACAGCGCACGATTTTATGATTCAGCTTCAATCCATACTGCATATACATAGCCACCTTTTCTCTTTCTCTGGTGCTGACAATACTTTTTTCACTTGTATTATACTGCATTGCAAAATAGAATGCAAGCGCAATGCTGCATATGGGGAGAATTTTCTGATTCTATTCCCTTTTGGTGAAATACTTACCTCCCATCGAAAAAACGCCCCCAGCCCGTTCGGGCTGGGGGGTCATTGTTTGTGATAGCTTTTTTGTGACTGGAGCAGTTACTCCAACTCCAGCCCCTTCACGGCGTTGGCGCACCGGGGGCAGAGGCCGCCGTCCTCGGTGATGGCGGCGTTGTGGAGCCAGCAGCGGGGGCACTTATAGTCGGTGTCCACCTCCACCTTGACAGTGAGGCCGGGGACGCTGACGCCCTCCACCCCGTCGCCGCTGCCCTCTATGGCAGTGACCTTGGAGACGATGAACAGGTCATTCAGCTTGGCGTCCTTCACGGTGTTATACACCTCCACCGCTTCCCCGGTCAGGTACAGGGCGACGCTGGCGTCGGTGCTCTTCTTGCACAGCTTGCTGGCCCGGGCCTGCTCCAGCGCCAGGTTCACGTCGGATTTCAGGTTCATCAGGCTCTGCCAGTAGGCTTCCTCCTCCTCGGTGAGGGCGTAGTCCTCCCGATACTGGGGCAGGTCGTTGAACAGCACGGCCTCGCTGTCGGCGGAGGCGTCGTGGGGCATGGCCTGCCAAATCTCCTCGCTGGTGAAGGCCAGGATGGGGGCGATCATCCGCACCAGGCCGTCCAGGATGGTGTAGATGGCGCTCTGGGCGCTTCTCCGCTCCAGGGAGTCGGGGGCCTCGCAGTACAGCCTATCCTTGATGATGTCCAGGTAGAAGTTGGACATCTCTACCACGCAGAAGTTGTACACCTCGCGGTAGACCACATGGAAGTCATAGCTGCCGTAGGCGTCCCACACCTTGCCCGCCAGCTTGTTCAGGGCGGCCACGGCCCACCTGTCCAGGGGCAGCAGGTCGGGCACCGCCACCATGTCTTTGTCCGGGTCGAAGCCGTTCAGGTTGCCCAGGATATACCGGCTGGTGTTGCGGATTTTCAGGTAGGTGTCGGACAGCTGCTTCAGGATGGCCTTGGACAGGCGCATATCCTGAGTGTAGTCCGCGGAGGACACCCACAGGCGGAAGATGTCCGCGCCGTACTCCTTGATGGTGTCCTGGGGGGAGATGGCGTTGCCCAGGCTCTTGTGCATGACCTTGCCCTGGCCGTCCACCGTCCAGCCGTGGGTGACGATTTGCTTATAGGGGGCGACGCCGTTTGCGGCGATGGAGGTCAGCATGGAGGACTGGAACCAGCCCCGATACTGGTCGCCGCCCTCCAGGTACAGGTCGGCGGGATAGGTCAGCTCGGGCCGCTCCTCGCAGACGGCCTTCCAGGTGGAGCCGGAGTCGAACCAAACGTCCAGGATGTCCTGCTCCTTCCGGAAGGAGGTGCAGCCGCAGGAGCAGGCAGCCCCCTCCGGCATTAGCTCCTCCTCGGTCTTGGCCCACCAGGCGTTGGAGCCCTCCTCCTTGAAGATGGCGGACACCTTCGCGATGGACTCCGGCGTGCAGTAGGGCTTGCCGCAGTCCTTGCAGAAGAAGATGGGGATGGGTACGCCCCAGGTGCGCTGGCGGGAAATGCACCAGTCGCTCCGCTCCCGGATCATGGAGATCATCCGCTCCTTGCCCCACTCCGGCTTCCACTGGATGCCGTCGCAGGCGGCCACCGCCTGCTCCTTGATGGCGTCCACGCTGGCGAACCACTGCTGGGTGGCCCGGAAGATGACGGGCTTCTTGCACCGCCAGCAGTGGGGATAGGAGTGGGTCAAATCCTTGCTGGAGAGCAGCGCGCCGCTCTCCACCAGGTCTTTGTAAATGACGGGGTGGGCCTTGGTGACATGAAGCCCGGCGTACTTGCCCGCGAACTCGTTCAGGTAGCCCTGGGCGTTGACGGAGACCTCCATGTCGATGTCCGTCTCCAGCTGGTCATACTTCTGGCAGATATAGAAGTCGTCCAGGCCGAAGGAGGGGGCGGTGTGGACGCAGCCGGAGCCGGCGTCCAGGGTGACGTGGTCGCCCAGGATAATCAGGGAATCCCGCTCCATGAAGGGGTGGTAGGCGGTCATATACTCGAACTCATCGCCATACAGGGTGGCCACCGTCTCATAGCCGGTGATGCCGCTCTCCGCCATGACATTGTCCACCAGCTCGGCGGCCATGATGAGGATGTCACCGGAGGGCACCTTCACCAAGGCGTACTCCAGCCCGGCGTTCAGGCAGATGGCCACGTTGCCGGGGAGGGTCCAGGTGGTGGTGGTCCAGATGACGAAGTACATCTTATCCAGGTCGCCGTACTGGGCCAGCTTGCCCTTGTCGTCATGCACCTTGAACTTGACGTAGATGGTGGTGACAGGGTCGTCCTGATACTCCACCTCGGCCTCGGCCAGGGCGGTCTCGCAGGTGGGGCACCAGTAGGTAGGCTTCAGGCCCTGATAAATCAGGCCCTTCTGGGCCATGGCCCCAAAAACCTCCACCTGCTTGGCCTCGAACTCCGGTTTCAGGGTGATATAGGGGTCGTCCCAGTCGCCGATGACGCCCAGCCGCTTGAAGCTGTCCCGCTGGCGGTTCAGCTGCTCCATGGCGAAGGCGCGGCACTTGTCCCGGAACTCGGGCACCGGCATCTCGCTGCGCTTGACACCCTTCTTCTGGATGGCTGTCTCGATGGGCATACCGTGGGTGTCCCAGCCGGGGATATAGGGGGCCTGATAGCCCATCATGTTCTTGGAGCGGACGATGAAGTCTTTCAGCACCTTGTTCATGGCGGTGCCGATGTGAATATCGCCGTTGGCGTAGGGAGGGCCGTCGTGGAGGACGAACTTGGGCTTGCCCGCGTTCTTCTTCATCAGCTTTTTGTAGATGTCCTTCCGGTACATCTCCTCCAGCATGGCAGGCTCACGCTTGGCCAGCGCCGCCCGCATGGGGAAGTCCGTCTTGGGCAGGAGGATGGTCTTGTTATAATCTGGCATGGTCTTGCTTACCTCTTTACTTTTTTGTTCTCTTATATCTTAGGGGTTAGAATGGTCAGGCTTCGTAATCCTTGGAAAAATCAACACCGGAGAAGTCCACCCGCCGGGTGGGTTCCTCTTCCGCCTCGCCGGAGGCGTTCACGTCGTCCAGCAGCTGGTCGATTTCCTGGTTGTAGGCGGCGGTGGGGTCGGCCTCGGCCTCGGCGCCGGCGGCGTCCAGGGCCGCCAGCTCCTCCTCGGAGAGCATCTGGCGGATGGAGTCGTCAATGGCGGCGGCGGTCTCGGCAATTTCCTCCTTCATCTCCGGCACCTGGGGGGCAGGCTTCTCGCTCTTGACGGCGCTGATTTGGTCCAGGAAGTTCTGCTCCCGGGCCGCCAGCCCCCGCACGCTGGAGACGAAGCTGCGGGTGGATTCCTGAGCGGCGGCCAGCTGGGCCTCCGCGTCGGCAATTTCCTGCTGGAGCTGGGCGCGGTACTCGGCTACCTCGTCGTCGGCGTCCTTCAGCATCTGCTGGCGGTGGGCCTCCGCCTCGGCCACGATGCCGTCCGCCATCCGCCGGGCGGTGGACACGATGGAGCGCATGGATTCCTCCGTCTCCCGATACTCCGCCAGCTTGGTGGCCAGCACCTTCAGCTTGTTTTTCAGCCCCGCGTTTTCCTTATACAGGGCGGTGTAGTCGGTGGTGACAGCCTCCATAAAGCTGTCCACCTCGGCGGTGCTGTAGCCGCCCAGCTTCCCTCGGGCGAAGCCGTATTCTGCTACCTCTTGGGGTGTCATCATAACAGGAATCCTCCTTACCTTTCTGTGTCTGTCAGGAGCGAGGGCGTTTGGGGAGCGCGTTTCCCGCCCCGTATTGCATTGTCAGGGTGCTATGTACCGGTTAGAAGTACATACCGGAGTTCTTCTCCAGCTCGTCCAGCAGGTCGCCTACGATGTCCACATTATAGGGGGTGATGATGTAGGTGGACTGGGCCACCTTCTTGATTTTACCCTCCTGGGCGTAGGCCACGCCGGAGAGGAAGTCCAGCAGGCGGCGGGCGATGTCCTTCCCCGTGGCCTCCAGGTTCAGCACCACCGTCCGCTTGTCCCGCAGATGGTCCGCGATGGCGGACGCGTCCTCGAACTGGGTGGGCTTCACCAGCACCACCTTCAGCTGGGTGGTGGTGTTCATAGTGACCACCTTGTTGGAGTGCTCCTGGGCCGGGGCGGTGAAGGGCACATACTCCGGCTCCTCCGGGGTACGGTCGGCGGCCCGACGACTGCGCTCCTCCTCCATGGAAGTGGTGTTGCTCGGCTCCGCCGCAGGTTCCTCGTCCTCATACTCCTCAGGGTGGGCGAGGCGTTTCAGTTCATCCATAAAACCCATTTTCTATGTTCCTCCTTCGTCAAGGAAATCTGACTATTCTGCCTGCTCTGCACGCCAGGCGGGGCCTCACCCCTGCTGGCGCATGGGAGGCCGGGGGCCGAACAGGGCCGTCCCCACCCGCACCATGGTGGCGCCCTCCGCGATGGCGTCCTCAAAGTCGCCGCTCATCCCCATGGACAGGCAGTCCAAATCACTATTATTATCGCCCATTTGCCCCTTAATGTCAACAAAAAGCTGGCGCAGTTCGGCAAAAAACGGTCGGTTCCCGCCCGCTTCCCGGCTGACAGGGGGGATGGCCATCAGTCCCCTGGCCCGCACGCCGGGCAACGTCCCGGCCAACGCCAGCAGCGCCGCCGTCTCCTCAGGCCGGACGCCGGATTTGGAGGCTTCCCCGCCGATGTTCACCTCGATGAGGATATCCTGCACTATCCCCAGGCGTTCCGCCCGGGCGCTGATGGCCTCCAGCAGGGCGGCGCTGTCCACGGACTGAATCAGGCTGACCTTGCCCACCAGGTATTTCACCTTGTTCTTTTGCAGGTGGCCGATGAACTGCACGTCGGCCCCCTGATAGGCCCCCGCCGCATAGTGGGCGTTGAACTCCTGCACCCGGTTCTCCCCGCAGACGGTGATGCCGGCCGCAATGGCGGCGCGGATGGTCTCATCCGTCTGCACCTTGGTGGCAGCCACCAGCGTCACGCTGCCTTCCGGCCGGGATGCCGCCTGCTCCGCCGCCCGGATATGGGCCTGAACGTCCTGTACTCGCTCCTGAATGCTCATGCAATATCCACACCTTTCTGTCTGTTGTGGGAAATGTCGTCAACTCAATATACAATCTATCCTGAGTTGAGGGGCATAACGTAGCCTTACTGTCAGATGTCCACGACCAAAGGACGACAAAATTGACGCCACGTTCCGCCGTAAGGCATAGGGAGCGCAGCGGAAATGCCGCTTGACGGCGGGAACGTGGGCGGCAATCCCCGCCAGCCGCCATCGGCGGCAGCTTTGGTGCGTAACAAGTCACATCGTCTCTGACGGGATAGACCACCTGATTGAGGGACAAGGCGAAGCCCACAGTGGGATAGGGGGAGGGTTCTTAGGGAGGGGCGAGGCCCCGAAGCCCCTCCCTAAGCCGCCTTCTTTCCCCCATTTCTTGGCGGAGCAAGAAATGGGGCCCGCCCGGAGGGCAAACACCTATTTCCTTCATCATTCCTTGTCTAAGGAGAGTCATGTCCCCAAGTTGATGACATTGTATTGTAGCCGAAGTCTACTGAATGACCTTCCCATCGTAGATGTCCGTTCCCTTGGTGATGATCTCCGCCCCATCCCGGAGCCGCCGGGCCTCCTGGAGGGTGGTCAGGTCTATGGGTTCGCCTTCGTCATCATAGACGGTGGTCTGCTCAATCAGATAGTAGTCCTCCCCGGTGTAGAGGATGTCCACCTCCACCCAGGTGGCCTGGGTGCCGTACAGCCGGTAAACGCCAGTGGCTCCGCTGGTGTTCTCCACCCGGATGGCGGAGGTGTCCACCCGGTAGCCGGTGACGGTGCCCAAAATCAGCTCCACCGTCTGGTCCCGCAGCAGCGTCACCTCGGACAGATACTTGTCCGAGGAGAACACCACCACCACTTCCCCGTCCTCCGGGTCGGAGATGGACTCCACCGTGCAGGTCAGCTCCCCGGCGGAGGTGAAGCGGAGGGTGGCGGAGCCGTTCAGGGTCAGCGCGTCCGCCGTTTCCTCGCTCATGGTGGCGGCGTAGTACCAGGTGTTGCCGTAAATCAGCTTGCCCAGGTAGTCCGCCTCGTTCACGGTCTCCTGCTGGCTCACCAGCGCCTCCAGGCCGGAGGGGGTCAGCCCCTCCAGGGCCTCCGGCGTCAGCACCCCCTCGTACCCGTCCACCAGGGAGGAGAAGATGCCGCTCTGCTCCGCCGTAATGGTGGAGACGCTGCCGCTCTCCTGGTTGGACATGGAGCGAATCTCCGACTGGAGTTGAGTGATTTCATTCTCCAGGGCCTCGTTGCCGTTGTAGGTGTAGTCCTGGCGGTAGATGAGCTGCTTCAGGGCGGCGGCGCTGTCGGACAGGCCGGACAGGTTCTGCTGAGCGACCTGGGTGCGCAGGGCCACGATGGCGTCGCTGATTTGGCTGCCCAGCTGGGTCTCCTCAGCGTCGTCGGCGCTGTGGCTGCGGATGTAGGCCAGGGTGGTCAGTTCCTCCTCCAGCGCCACCAGGGCCTCATGGCTTTCCATGCTCTCCTGGCTGTCGTAGACCAGGGCCAGCTCCCCTCCGGCGGCCACCCTGGCCCCCTCTGCCACCGTCACCTCCACCAGGTCGTCGGTGGCGGCGATGGGTTCCTCGTCCCGGAAAAGGTAGCCGCTGATGGAGACGGCTTCCTCCGCCGTGTAGGTGTAGAGCAGTTCGGTCTGGACGTTCCCGAAGAAGTAGCTGACCACATACACGGCGAAGTAGGCCAGTATGCCCAGCATAAGAATCCACATGGCGATGGTGGTCACATATTTGGGTGGTTTCATGGTGTGCCTCCTGTCTGTGTCTGAGAGGGTGTTTGGTGGATAGGGGCTGCCTTTCCTTGATGGGGTATGACAAGTTCCGACGGCACAACCCCTCAGTCAGCTTCGCTGACAACTCCGCCGTCAAGCGGCATTTCCGGCGCGTTGCGCCTCCCTACCCTTTCAGGGCAATGTCATCAATTTAAGGGGATTACGCTCCTTGGGCAAGGATACTATAAG
>JAJQFX010000239.1 GCA_021200895.1 Clostridiales bacterium
CTCGCCCCTCCCTAAGAACCCTCCCCCTATCCCACTGGCGGCTTCGCCTTGTCCCGCAATCAGGTGGTCTATCAGGCAACAGACGATGTGACTTGATACCTGGTGAGACTGCCGCCTATGGCGGCTGGGAACGATTGCCGCCCACGTCCCTCCGCCGTCAAGCGGCATTTCCGCTTCGCTCCCTAGCCTTACGGCGGGACGGGCGGCAATTTTGTTGCCCTTTGGTCGTGGAAATCTGACTGTACGGCTACGTTATTCCCTTCAACCCAGGATAGATTGCATCTTTAAGTTGATGGCATTGCCTTTCAGGGTAGGGAGGTGCAAAGCACCGGAACTGTCGCTTGACGGTGGAGGGGTGAGCCTTTTTTAACTGATGTTTTAGGCCAGCCTTGAGCGCAAAAACACCCCCGCCGGTGCTCGAGCACCGGCGGGGGTCGCGTGCGTTGTTACAGTTCCAGCAGCGTCCAATCTTCCCGACCCGCCTCTGTAAAGAGGCTGTCCGGCCCAATGACGCAGACGGAGCCCTGGGCCGAAGCCTGCGCCAGCAGCTCCGCCAGCGCCAGAAGCCCGTCCTTGCCGGTCTCCAGCATCTCCCGGCGGCGCTGACGGCGCAGTTCGTGGGTGATGCCCCGGAACCAGCCCTCAAAGATGGTCTGGGCCTTGTCTGCCGGGGAGCGCTGGGGTTCGGTGGCGGCCACCGCGCCGATGATCAGCGGCTCCAGTTTGTCCCCGCCGTTGCAGAATTGCTCCAGGAACTCCGGCGCGGCCTGATACACTTTCAGGGAGCGCAGGCCGTTGGGGTCCCGGTAGGAGTGGAAGGTGACGGAGCCGTTCTCCCGCACACGGAAGCCGGTGCCGTAGGCCCCGCCCTGGACCCGCACCTCGTTCCACAGGTACTGGTAGGACAGAATGGTGGACAGCACCTGGAGTTGACCGAACCGCTCCTTCCCCACCTGGCCCAGGTCAGCCCCCAGGGCGGCGTAGGACACCTGAGAGGGGATGACGATGCCCTCCCGGCAGGGGGCGGAGCAGGGATAGGCCGCCGCCTGCGGCACAGCGTCCCCGGCGGGGAAGGTATCCACCAGCCCGGTCAGGTCAGCCTCCGCCACCGGCCCGGCCACCCCCAGGGTCAGCCGACGGGCGGTGAAGCACCGCTCAGACAGGGCGGAAAGCTGGGCCAGCAGGGAATCCTTCCCCTCCGCAAAGGCCCCCGCCGTCTCATGGAGCCAGCGGTAACAGGTGTAGCCGCTCTCGGCCTCCCGCACGGCCCCCTCCGCCGTCAGGTGAGACAGGGTGCGGAAGATGGCAAACTGGTTGCCGCTGGCGATGATGGACTGGCGGTAGGCCGTCTCCGCTTGGAGCAAAATCTCCCGGACGGGCCCGGCCTGGTTCAGACGGGTCTCCAGCAGCACCTCCCGGATGAGCCGGACGGCGTGGGGCACCTGTTCCTCCAGCACGCTGCACGACACCACGAAGCAGGGGGTGCAGACCCCGTCCGCCTCCGGGCGGGAGAACACGTCCAGCCCGAAGGTCAGCTTGCCCAGATGGGTTTTCAACTCCTGCCGCAGCTGGGACGCAGTGTAGTGGGTGGTGGGCAGGTTGCCCAGGAGGCGGCTCAGCAGCCGCAGGGGAGGCAGCTCCTCCAGGGTGCAGTCCGTCAGGGCAAAGTACAGGTCAAAATACACCACGCCCTTAGCCAGGGAGGGGTGGCGCAGCAGGGTGACGCCTTGCAGTGCTCCCACCTCCGGCTCCAGCCGCTCCGGCTCCGGGGAGACCTCCTTCAGCTGCAAATGGGGCAGGGCGGCCAGGGCCTCCGGGCTGTCCGGGGTCTGCTGCCACCGCTCCAGGGCGGCGGTCTGGGCGGCGACCTCCGAGCGCTGCCCCTCATCCCAACCGGCGGCAATGTCCGCCAGGCGGCGCTGCTCCGCCTGCTGAACCTCCCCGTTCAGGGTGGGGGAGGGCAGCGTAGTCAGCGTGACCAGGTGGGCCTCGTCCAGCAGCGTCTCCCGCAGGAGCCGGGGGAAGTAGTCTCCCTCCACCTGCCGGTTCAGGGCGGCGAAGGTGTCCTCTGTGGTCAGGTACAACGCCGGGTCGCCGCCGTAGTTCCAGGACTTCATGGCGGTCAGCCCCAGAAGCACGCCCTGGGGCTCGTTCCGCTCCCGGTACCGGAAGGCCAGCCGGTTCAGGGAGGCCAGCAGCGCCCCCTTATCCAGCCCGTCCCGTGCCAGGGGCTCCAGGGTCTCCCGGAGGGCGGACTGAATCTCGCCGCACAGGGCCTGCTCCGTGTTCTCCACCTGGACGAGCAGCCAGGGCTGGAGCATATGGTCGCACAGCTCCATCTGCACGTTCTGGCCCAGGCCCCGCTCCAGGATGGCCCGTTTCAGGGGCGCGTCGTTGGAGCCTGCCAGATAGTCGCACAGCACCTCCAGGGCAATCAGCGTTTCCTTGTCCTGCCAGGAGCCCACTACCTTGCCCATGGTGAAGTAGGTCTTTTGGGCGGCGTCCTCCGTGGGGGCCACGCTGTAATAGGCCACGGTGTCCTGCCGCGCCACCGGCTCCTGCCAGGTGAGAGAGAAGTCCAGGGTCTGCCGCTGGTAGTGGGAGAGATAGTCCCGGTCAATGACCTCCAGCACCCGCTCGATGGGCAGGTCGCCGTCCAGGAAAATTTTCGCGTTGGAGGGGTGATAGTACCGTTTGTGGGTGGCTAAAAACTGCTCGTAGCTCAGCTCCGGGATGTGCACCGGGTCGCCGCCGGACACGAAGCGGTAGCAGCTGGTGGGGAAGAGCATCCGGTTCATCGCGTTGGCAATCACCTCGTTCACCGAGGAGAAGGCCCCCTTCATCTCATTGAACACCACGCCCTTGTAGGTGGGCTGGGCCTCGCCGTCGTGCAGCTCGTAGTGCCACCCCTCCTGCCGGAAGATGTCCGGGTTTTCATAGATGGCGGGGCAGAACACCGCGTCCAGGTACACCGTCATCAGGTGGAAGAAGTCCGTCTCGTTCCGGCTGGATACGGGGTACACCGTCTTATCCTGGAAGGTGATGGCGTTCAGGAAGGTGTTCATGGAGGTTTTCAGCAGCTCCACAAAGGGCTCCTTGGCGGGGAAGCGTTTGGAGCCGCAGAGGACGGAGTGCTCCAGGATGTGGAACACGCCGGTATCGTCCTCCGGCAGGGTCTGGAAGCCCACCATAAAGGTCTTGTTCTCCTCCGGACGCTGGAGCCAGGCCAGCTGCGCCCCCGTTTGCTCATGCTCCAGCTGGTAGAGGGTGCCCTCCAGCTCGTCCACAGGCTGAATCTGCTTCACCTGGAAGCCGCGCAGCCGTTCACCACAGTTCATTGTCATTGCTCCTTTCGTGTCGGGGAGGGGCGGCAAGGCCCCTCCCATACGGTTCCTGCCTGTTTTCTCAGTCGGCCTTGGAGACCAGGTTGCTGCGCTTCTTCCAAAGTCCGCTGATGTAGTACACAAAGACGGGGATGGCGGTGATATAGGTGGCCAGGCTGTATCCCAGGAAGAAGCCCATGGCCCCCATGTCCAGCACGATGCCCAGCAGCCAGCACAGCAGCACCCGGCCCGCAAAGGCGTCCAGGAAGGCCACCGTCATGCTGAACTTCACGAAGCCCTGAGCGCTGACTAGGGCGTTGCAGCCGGGCATGAGGCATCTGCCGGGCAGCTCTATCACCAGCGTAAACATACACATTCCGGCATAGGCCAGCACCGCCTCATCTTGGGTGAACATCCGGAAGCACAGCACCGGCGTCAGGGCGAACGCCACCCCGAACAGGGCGTTGACGATGGTGGTGAACAGCAGGCACCAGTTGATGGTCTGGCTGACCCGCTTCTGGTTGCCCGCCCCCAGGTTCTGGCCAATCATGCTGCTGGTGCCCAGGCCCAGACCCTGGGTCAGCACCCCGGGGACGTTCCGTAGCTTCTGAGCCACGCCGAAGGCGGCGCTGACATCCACCCCCAGGGTGTTCACCATGCCGCTGACGAACAGGAAGCTGAACTGCACCGCCGCGCTCTGGATGGCCAGGGGAATGCCGATTTTGGTGATTTGCCCGGCGGTCTCCCTGTGGGGACGCATTTCCAGAATGCGGAAGGGGAAGGGCAGCAGCTTGGGGTTGCGGTAGAGGTAGACCACGCTGAACACCACGCTGGCCAGCTGGCCCAGCACGGTGGCCAGGGCGGCCCCGGCCACGTTCCACCCCAGCACTGCCACGAACAGCAGGTCCAGGATGATGTTGATGACCGAGGCGATGCAGACAAACAGCAGCGGGTGCCGGCTGTCCCCCAGCCCCCGGAAGATGGCGCTGAACATATTGTACAGGCCGGTGAAGATGGTGCCGCAGCCGCAGATGATGACGTAGTACCGGGCCTGCTCATAGGCTTCCACCGGGGTGTTCAGGGCGGTGAGCAATGCGTCGCACAGGACGACGCAGAACACGCCCAAGGCGACAGACAGGCCGATCACCAGATAGACCAGGCTCTCCACGATTTGGCGTATCTTGCCGGTGTTGCCCGCGCCCACGGACTGAGCGATCAGCACCTGGCCCGCCGTGGAGAAGCCCACGCATATCATGGAAATCATCTGCATCAGCTGGCTGCCGTTGGAGACGGCGGAGAGGCCGCTGCTGCCCAGGCACTGACCGACAATGACGGTGTCCGTGGTGGTGTACAGGGTTTGCAGCAGCGTGCTGACCATGAAGGACAGCGAGAAGGTCAGCAGTCGGCTGGCCACGGGGCCGTGGAGCAGGTCGCTTCCCACGGCGGCGGTTTGGGTGGACGGCTTCAAGATTTGCCTCACTTTTCTCAGGGCGTTTCATCAGCCGCTTCGGGCGGCTGGACGCCAGGGTGATTTCGTTCGTGTTTTTATGCTGTTAGCGGGCAGTCAGTTGACCACCACGTTCTCCTCCCCCAGCAGGGCCTTCAGCTCCCGCACCAGGGAAGTGTGAATCAGGCAGGGCTGGCGCTCCCGGACGCCGGTGTCCGCATAGTAGAAAATCATGCGGCCTGTGCCGGGGAACATGACCAGCATCTGATGGGCCTTTTTGGCCTCCGGCGTATCCTGGGAGGGAAAACGGAGCCAGATGCGCTGGGCGTTGGGTATCACGCCGGGCCGGGCCGCCTGTTCCCCTGCCGGGGCCGGGGCGGGGCTGTCCTCCTGAGCCAGGGGGGAGATGGATTCCACCAGCAGCTGAGGGGGCTTCTCGTCCCGGACGGAGAGACGGCCCTCCGCCAGAATCGGCGCGCCCACCGTCAGGTAGTTGCCCGCCTGCTCCAGCACCCGGGCAAACACCAACAGTTCCATGGAACCGGTGTCGTCCTCCAGGGTGACGTAGGCCATCAGCTTGTTGGTCTTGGTGGTTTTCGTCCGGGAGACGGCTACGATGCCCGCAATGCGCACCCGCTGCTCGTCAAAGAAGGTGGTGGGGCCGCCCTCCTGGGCGAAGTCGGACAGGATGGGGCCGATGCGTGTGGAGGCCCGGCGCTTCACCACCTCCCGGTACTCGTCCATGGGGTGGCCGGTCAGGTAGAGGCCGGTGGTCTCCCGCTCCATGGCCATCAGCTCCTGCTTAGAGAACTCCGGGATGTTGGGCAGCGGGGTCTCCGGCCGCTTGCGCGGCTCTCCGGTCATGCCGCCGAAGAGGTCAAACTGGCCCTCCAGGTTCTGCTTCCGTTCCAGGGCGATGCCGTCCAGCACCTGGTTCATCACCTGTAAAAGCTGGCTGCGCCTGACCCCGAAGGAGTCAAAGGCTCCGCAGCGAATCAGGTTCTCCACGGTGCGGCGGTTCATGTCGCTGCCGGAGGCCCGCTCGCAGAAGTCCTGGAAGCTCTGGAAGGGGCCGCGCTCCGCCCGCTCCCGGGTCACGGCTTCAATCACGCCCCGGCCTACCCCCTTCACGGCGGCCAGACCGAAGCGGATATTGTCGCCGGAGACGGAGAAGTCCGCGTCCGACTCGTTTACGTCCGGGGGCAGCAGGGCGATGCCCATGTCCTTGCACTCGGCGATATACTCCGCGATTTTGCTGCTGGAGTCCAGCACGCTGGTCAGCAGGGCCGCCATATACTCCTGGGGGTAGTAATATTTGAACCAGGCGGTCTGGTAGGCGATGATGGCGTAGGAGACGGCGTGGGCCTTGTTGAAGGCGTAGTTGGCGAAGTCGTAAATCTCATCATAGATGGCCTGGGCGGTCTCCTCCGGGATGCCGTTTGCGATGCAGCCCTTGATGTTCCGGCTCGGGTCGCCGTAGATGAAGCTGTGGCGCTCCTGCTCGATTTGCTTGGCCTTCTTCTTGGAGATGGCCCGGCGCACCATGTCCGCGCCCCCCAGGCTGTAGCCCGCCAGCTGCTGGAAAATCATCATCACCTGCTCCTGGTAGACGATGCAGCCGTAGGTGCCGGACAGGATAGGCTCCAGCATGGGATGGCGGTAGGTCACCTTCTCCGGATTCAGCTTGCACTGGATGAACCGGGGGATGGACTCCATGGGGCCGGGGCGGTACAGGGCCACGATGGCGGTCAAATCCTCGATGCTGGAGGCTTTCATCTGGACGCACACCCCGGTCATACCGGCGGACTCCATTTGGAACACGCCGGAGGTGCGGCCCTCCTGGAGCATTTGGAACACCGCCGGGTCGTCCTCCGGGATGTTGTGGAGGTCAAAGTCGGGGACTTTTTTTCGAATCATCCGCTGGGCGTCGTCTAAGACCGTCAGGTTCCGCAGCCCCAGGAAGTCCATTTTCAGGAGGCCCAGCTCCTCCAGGGTGGTCATGACGTACTGGGTGACGATGCTCTCGTCATTCTTCGCCAGGGGCACATAGTCGTACACCGGCAGGCGGGTGATGACCACCCCCGCCGCGTGCTTGCTGGCGTGGCGGGGCATCCCCTCGATGGCTTTGGAGGTTTCAATCAGTTCATGCACCCGGGGGTCATTGTCGTACAGTTCTTTCAGGGGTTTGGACAGCTTCAGCGCGTCGTCCAGCGTCATGTGGAGGGCGTTGGGAATCTGCTTGGCGATTTGGTCTACCTCGCTGTAGCTCATGCCCATGACCCGGCCCACGTCCCGCACCACTCCCTTGGCCTGGAGGGTGCCGAAGGTGACGATTTGGGCCACATGATCCGCGCCGTACTTGCGCTGAACGTAGTCAATGACCTCCTGGCGGCGGCGGTAGCAGAAGTCCATGTCGATATCCGGCATGGTGACCCGCTCCGGGTTCAGGAACCGCTCAAAGTACAGCCCGTACTTCATGGGGTCTACGTCGGTGATGCCCATGCAGTAGGACACCATGGAGCCTGCGGCGGAGCCGCGGCCCGGCCCTACGGGGATGTCCACGCTTTTCGCGTAGCCCACGAAGTCGGCCACGATGAGGAAGTAGTCCACAAAGCCCAGCTGCTGAATCATGTCCATCTCGTACTGGAGGCGCTGGGCGTAGCCCTCCGGGTTGGTGGGGTACCGCTGCTCGAATCCCTCCCGGCACAGCTTGGCGAACAGGCTGGGGCCGTCATAGCCCTCCGGGTACTGAAACTCCGGCAGGTGGTAGTGCCCAAACTCAAAGGTGACGTTGCATTGGTCGGCGATTTTCTGGGTGTTGGAGATGGCCTCCGGAAACTCCGGGAACAGGGCGGCCATCTCTGCCTCCGATTTCAGGTAGAACTGGTCGGACTCAAAGCGCATCCGGTCAGGGTCGTCCAGGGTTTTGGCCATCTGGACGCACATCAGCACGTCCTGGGCCTTGGCGTCCTTTTGCTCCAGGTAGTGGGCGTCATTGGTGGTCACCAGGGGGATACCCGTCTCCGCGTGGAGGCGGCGGATGCCGGAGATAACGTCCTGCTGCTCCGCGATGCCGTGGTCCTGCAATTCCAGATAGTAGTTGCCCTCCCCCATGATGTCCAGCATGGTCAGGGCGTGGGCCTTGGCCCCCTCGTAGTCGTGGTTCACCAGCAGCCGGGGCAGCTCCCCCGCCAGGCAGGCGGACAGGGCGATGAGGCCCTGATGGTGTTCCCGCAGCAAATCCAGGTCGATGCGGGGCTTACCGTAAAAGCCCTCCAGGTTGGCCTGGGACACCATGTAGGACAGGTTCCGGTAGCCCTCGTTGTCCCGGCACAGCAAAATCAGGTGGCGGCTGTCCCGGTCCAGGCCGGGGTCGCGGTCAAACCGGGTGCGGGGGGCCACATAGACCTCACAGCCAATGATGGGCTTTATCCCGGCGGCGTTGCAGGCCCGGTAGAAGTCGATGACGCCGTACATGACGCCGTGGTCAGTGATGGCCACGGCGTTCTGCCCCAGCTCCTTCACCCGCTGGGGGAGGGACTGGATGCGGCAGACGCCGTCCAGGAGGGAAAATTCGGTATGAACGTGCAGATGGACAAAGGACATGGTGAGGCTCCCTCCTGTTTCAGAGTTTCGTTGGGGAAAACGCTGCTACGTCTCGTCCAGATAGACCTCCACCCGGGCGATTTGGTCGCGCCTGGCCTGGGCGAAGGCTTTGGACGAGCGGATGTACGCAAAAATGGACTGCTCCAGCTGGTCGCTCCACACGGAGGTGGAGAGGAAGCGGTTCAGGGGGCTGGGCGGATAAAGGATGTCCAGATGAATCTGCACATATTCCTCGTCCTCATTGGGGAATTGCCGCACCAGGGAAATATAAAACATCGGCTTCCCGGTGAAGGAGAAGCGTCCCGTTTCAAACAGAATCAGGTCGTCCGCGATGGGAATACGGCACATCCCCTCGAAGGCGTCCACAAGTTCCTCCAGCGTCATGCCGTCGGTAATCACACGGTTCAGATAGTCCAGCGCTTCCATGTTCCGTTCAGCTCCTCCGGCAGAAATGGGGTGGTCAATCGTTATCGCTGCAATTCGCCGCGTCGATGGCGATGGCGATCATCAGGCACAGCAGCTCATTGGCGGGGTCGGGGATGTGGAGGACGTAGGTGTCCCCCCAGTGCAGCGGCTCCTTGGTGATGTGGAGGACGTAGTTCCCCACGGCGTCCACCACGTCATAGTCCCAGCCCCAAACGTCTCCCTGCACCCGCCAGCCGTTGCAGTCCAGGTTGTAGCGGGGGCGGAAGAGGGTCAGCTCCTTTTTCAGCGCGCCCAGGGAGCGCCCGCCGATGACAATTTCAAACTCCGGCAGGAAGCGGAAAATCTTCTGGTGGATGGAGGCCAGGGGGCGCTCCTGCATATCGTAGAGGTAGATTTGATGGCCCAGGGTCAGGAACTCCGCCTTGACGAAGTAGAGTGGGCGCTGGTTTGCGTCATATACGTCATAGGTGTCCGTCCAGCTGAACACCCGCTGCTTGATGAGAAGCTCCATAAAAGGGGCCTCCTTTCCGTGTGTGGTGGGGAATCGCTTACGGCGTTCCGCCGCTCTGGCCCGGCTCCTGCGCCAGCTCGGTCAGCTTCCGCAGGCGGTGGTTCAGGCAGGACTTGCTCACCGGCGGCACGCACAGCGCCGCCAGTTCGGACAGGCTCAACTCCGGGTGCTCCACCCGCAGGCGGGCGGTCTCCCGCAGCTTGTCCGACAGGTGGGGCAGGATGCCTCGCTCCTCCAGCCGGCGGATGGCGGCGATTTGCTCCTGGGCGGCGGCCACCGCCTTCTCCACATTGGCCACGTCGCAGTTGTACTGCCGGTTGACGCCGTTCACCAGGTTCTTCTCCAGCTTGGCGTTCATCACCTCCATGGCGGCCACCGGGGCCCCGATGGTGGTGAGGAAGTCGGCAATGGCGTCGCTCTGCTTGAAATAGGTCAGGTAGCTGGCCTTCCGCCGGGTCTCCCTGGGGGAGAGGTTCAGCTCCGGCGCCAGGGCCTGGAGTTCCCGGTGGACGGCCAGGTGGCTGGTGGACAGCTCCAGGTGGTAGCGCTTGGCGGGGTCGGTGACGCTGCCGCCCACCAAAAAAGCCCCCCGGAAAAAGGCCGCCTTGCAGCAGTCCTTTTCCAGCGCGGCGTAGTTGATGTGCAGGGCCACCGCCGTCTCCGGGCTGTAGCCGTAGGCGTCCAGCACGGTGCGGATGGCGGCGGGTTCGGTCATGCGGAAGGTCATCTTGTGTCCGGCCACGATTGCCTCCGGCAGGCAGTCGAACTTCACGCCGAAGGCTTTCCGGAACAGCCGGGGCAGCCGCTGGGCCACGTCGGCGGACTGGGTGGTGATGCGGATCTCCTGAGGGGTGAAGGCGTTGCAGAACAGCAGCGCCCCGTAGGCCTCCGCCTGGGCGCAGCAGCTGCGGCTCAGCTTTTCCCGGCAAAGCTCCGCCTTGGTGTCAGAGGAAAAGGACATCTTGCTCGCCCTCCTATCGGTCCAGGATGTAACGGATGCCGTCTGCCGTGCTGACCCGCAGGCAGCGGTCCTGAATCAGGGCCATCAGCGCCTCGGCCAGCTTGATGGGGTCATGCCGGGCCTGATTGGCCAGCTTTTCGTTGGACAGGGGGGCGGTCACCAGCTCCACCCCCATGGCCTCCACCGCCTCCCGGTCAATCAGCAGGGGGGCGGCGTTTTCCGTCTCGTAGCGGGCGGCCACCGGGCTGGGGATGGGGGCGGAGTTGGCCAGGCACACGTCCACCAGCTTCCGGCCTCCGGCGTGCTTGTGGAGGGCGGTCAGGTGGTCGGACAGGGTATAGCCCTCCGTCTCTCCCTCCTGGGTCATAATGTTGGCCACGTACACCCGCAGCCCCCGGGACTCCGCCACGGCGGCGGACACCCCCCGCACCAGCAGGTTGGGGATGATGCTGGTGTACAGGCTCCCCGGCCCCAGGAGGATAACGTCCGCCTTGCGGATGGCCTCCAGGGCGTCGGGCAGCGCCTCCGGCCAGGCCGGGTCCAGGGAGACCCGGGTGATGCGGCAGCCCTGCTCCTTCTTGAAGGAGAAGATTTTGGACTCCCCCCGGACGGAGGTGCCGTTCTCAAACTCCGCCACCAGCTCGATGTTGGCGTTGGTGACGGGCAGCACCCGCCCGGTGATGGCCAGCACCTGGCTCATGCTGGACACCGCCTGGTCAAAGGAGGGGTAAATCTCGTTCAGTGCTGCCAAAATCAGGTTCCCCATGCTCTGCCCCTTCAGGGAGCCGTCATGGAAGCGGTAGGCGAACAGCTGCTCCATCACCGGCTCACAGTTGGCCAGGGCCTGGAGGCAGTTGCGCACGTCGCCGGGAGGGGGCATCCCCAGGTCGTGGCGGAGCATACCGGAGCCGCCGCCGTCATCCGCCATGGTGACGATGGCGGTGATGTTCTGGGTGTAGAATTTCAAACCCCGCAGCATGGTGGAAAGGCCCGTGCCCCCGCCGATGGCGACGATACGGGGCCCGCCCCCTACGGGAATATGATACATGGACATACGAACGGCCGCCTCACTTTCGATCCCGGGCGATGTCCCGGTGATGCTCGGTGACAGGGAAGCCCATCCCCCGCACCATCGTCGTGGTGCTGTGGCACAGGGCCACGCTCCGGTGCTGGCCGCCGGTGCAGCCCACGGCGATGGTCAGGGCGGTCTTCCCCTCCTTGGCGTACAGGGGGAGGAGGAAGGAGAGCATCTCCTCCAGCTTATCCAGGAAGGTCTGGGTCTCCGGGTACTGGTTCAGGTAGTCCAGCACCGGCTGGTCCAGCCCGGTCAGCTTCCGCAGCTCCGGGATGTAGAAGGGGTTGGGCAGGAAGCGCACGTCGAAAATCAAGTCCGCCTCCAGCGGGAGGCCGTACTTGAAGCCGAAGGACATGACGCTGACGCTCATCCCCGTGTTGGTGGTCTCCCCCAGCCGCTCCAGCAGGGTGCTGCGGAGCATGGCGGTGGTGGCGAAGTTGGTGGAGTCAATGATTTCGTCCGCCCGCGCCCGCACCGGGGCCAGCAGCGTCCACTCCTTCTGCATGGCCTCCTCCAGGGAGAGACCCTCGCCGGACAGGGGGTGGCTCCGCCGGGTCTCCTTATACCGGCGGATGATGGTGGGGACGGAGGCCTCCAGGAAGAGCAGCGTGTAGTCGCACCCCTGCTCCTTCATCCAGTCCAGGGCGGTGAACAGGGCGGCGAAGTTGGTGCCGCCCCGAATGTCGCTGACCAGGGCCACCTTCTCGCGCTGGGGGGTCTCCTCCATGCACAGCTGGACAAATTCGGGAATCATCACCGCCGGCATATTGTCCACGGTGAAATAGCCCACGTCCTCCAGGAAATTGGCCGCCTGGCTTTTGCCTGCGCCGGACAGGCCGGTGATGAGAATGAACTTCATGGCAGGATGCCCCCTTTCGTAAACGTTGCGAATGCGTAAAGGCCGGTCAGCCCAGCCGCTTGATTTCCAGCTCCAGGGAGATACCGGTCTCGGCCTGCACGATGTCGTGTACCTGCTGGGCCAGGGCCAGCACGTCGGCGCAGGTGGCCCCGCCCTTGTTGATGATGAAGCCGCTGTGCTTCTCGCTGACCTGAGCGCCCCCTACCGTCAGCCCTTTCAGGCCACACTGCTGAATCAGGGCGGCGGCGAAGCCGCCTACGGGCCGCTTGAAGGTGCTGCCCGCGCTGGGGTACTCCAGGGGCTGCTTGCTGCGGCGGCGCTGGTTCAGTTCGTCCATGCGGGCCTTGATGGCGGCGCTGTCTCCAGGGGCGAGCTGCAACAGGCCGCTGAGGACGATTTTATCCCCCCCGGCGAAGGCGCTGCGCCGATAGCCGAAGCCCTGCTCCTTCCCCCGGAAGGTCTGCATCTCCCCGTCCAGGGTGACGCAGCGGGTCTCCACCAGCACGTCCTTCAATTCCCCGCCGTAGGCTCCGGCGTTCATCACCGCCCCGCCCCCCAGGGTGCCGGGGATGCCGGAGGCGAACTCCAGCCCGGTCAGGGCGTTCTTCTGGGCAAAGGCCGCCAGCCGGGCCAGCAGCACCCCCGCCCCGCAGCGGATGCGGCTTTCCGGCAGCAGCTCCAGCGTATCCAGCCCGTCCAGCAGGCGGATGACGAAGCAGTCTATCGGCCCATCGCTGCACAGCAGGTTGCTGCCGTTGCCCAGGGGCACCGGCGTAATATCCAGCTCCCTGGCCACCTGCAAGGCGGCCAGCAGCTGCGCCTCCCCCTTGGGGAGGGCCATCACCGCCACCGGCCCGCCGATGCGGAACGAGGTGTGGCGGCTCATAGGTTCATTGCGGCGCACCTCCAGCCCGGGGCAGGCGAGGCGCAGCGCGGATTCTAACTGGTCAAAGCGGTTCATGGGATTCCTCCGCAAGTATCAAAATTTGCATACATATTCAGCATAGCAAATTTTCACGGAAAATAGAAGGGGGCAAATGGGATTTCTGGCGAATTTTT
>JAJQFX010000007.1 GCA_021200895.1 Clostridiales bacterium
ACCTGCTCCTCCCTGCCGTCCGCTCCGGTCAGGAACATTCCCCGCCCCCCCCGCAGGCGAATCTCCTCATAGCGGCCCCGCTCTCCCTTCGCCAGGGCGGCAAGCCGCAGTTCCCTTGGCAGGCAGGCCGCCGCCTGCTCCAACGCCGTATCGTTCATGGTATACCCCGCTTTCCGGGGTGCGCAGACAGGCGCGCCCCTGTTTCCTGTTGCCACTCTATGCGCAGCGGGACAGGCATAGAACAAAAAGAACGCCTCAGGTGTGACCCTGAGGGCGTTCTTTTCATACATATACTATGTGGAGTTGCCTTATTCTGCGGCAGATTCGCCGTCCTCTTTTGGCGCTGCAACGGCTTCCTCTGCGGATTTCTCCGGCTCCGCGGCGCTGTCCGGCTCCTCTGCGGCGGTTTCCGGTTCCCCGGCGCTGGCCGGTTCCTCTGCGGCGGTTTCCGGTTCCCCGGCGTTTGTTTCCTCCGGGGCATCGGCGCCAGGCTGGGGCTGCGCCTCCTCCTGGGTAGCCTCCGGCTCCTCTGCCTGCGCCTCCCGCAGTTCGGAGCGTGGGCTGTTGACTAAGAGTTTTTCCTTCGGGTGCTTCCGGAACAGCTGAATCACCAAAATTTGCACCGTAACAATTACCGTCACCAGCGCCACCAGCTGGGACACCCGGATACCGGTATTGAACAGGTACAGGCTGTCCGTCCGCATTCCCTCGATGAAGAAGCGGCCCAGGCCGTACCAGAACAGATAGCAAAGGAAAATTTGGCCGTCATACTTCCGATACCTGCGGACAAGGAAATAGAGCAGCAGGAATCCCAACAGATTCCACAGCGACTCATACAGGAAGGTGGGATGAACCTCGATGTAATCGCCATTTTGCAGGGTCAGGCCCATACGCCAGACGGCGGTACAGGTCCCGCCGTAAGCCTCCTGGTTGACGAAGTTGCCCCAGCGGCCGATCAGCTGGCCAATCAGCAGGCCATAGGAGCAGACATCCGCCACCGCTCCGAACTTGTGGTGGCGCACCGCGCAGAAAATCAGGCAGGTGATGACCGCGCCGATGATGCCGCCGTAGATGGCAAGCCCGCCATCCCAAATGGCAATGGCCTCCGCCCAATTAAACGTGCCATCCGCATTGTAGTAAAGGCTCTGATAGAAAACCACATAATACGCTCTGGCGCAGACAATGGCAATGGGAGCCGCAAAGAACAGCATATCCAGCACGGTGTCCGATTTCAGCCCCCACTCCCTGGTCAAATGGCAGGCGCACAGCACCCCCAGCAAAAAGCCGCAGGCGATGATGATGCCGTACCAGTAGATGTCCTTCCCAAAGATGGAAAAGGCCACCCGCTCGATTTGGAACGTCAGCCCCAAGCCCGGAAATACAATAGGATTCATAGTGTACACATACCTCCGCGTGCGCATTCGCGCAAACTCTGTGCCGTTTCACTGGCAGGCGCAGCGTGTTGACAGGTTCATTGATTGTATCCATTCTACCACACGGCTTCCTAAAAATCCAGCACTATTCATAGTCCCACAGAAAAATCGGCAAAAGTTTCGCAAATCTTCACGATTTCTTTATGGAATTTTCGGTTTTTCCTGCTACAATGAATATAAGCACAAAGGAAAGGAGTGGATTCCCCTTGTCAAAGCAGCAGTTCAAACGATTTGCGTGCCGCGCCGCCTGCGCAGTGGCGCTGGCCGGTATCGGGCTGTTTCTCCTGGGCATTCTTTGCGGCGACCGGGTGGAGCGTTCCCTGCTGAGGCGCATACGCCGGAACGCGGCTTAACGGCACGCAGTCGCCAAGATTCCACTTTTTTCTCCCTAAAATCCGTTTTTCTGTCGGTTTGCCGGTGATAACCAAAGTTTTTCTTGACTTACCGCCATCGGTTGTGATAGAGTGACAGTAACCTGAACAGACAGTTTTGTCGGGCCAATTGGCAGCAGAACATTGTGCAAAAGATTCATCTGCGGGACAGTGGGCTTTCCTCGTCCCGCAGATGTTCTTTTCTATCCATCTCCCCGTTCGCCGCCTGGAGGGGCAGCTGTGACAAATGCCAACCCCGGCGGCAGATTGGAGCTTTGAATGAGCGATTTTTCATCTAATTCAACCAAACTGGCGATGCAGGTCTCCCGCTGGAGCATTGCGGTCAACCTGTTGCTGACCCTGTTTAAGCTGCTGGCCGGCGTGCTAGCCAACTCCAGCGCCATGGTCTCCGACGCCGTCCACTCGGCCAGCGATGTCTTTTCCACCGTCATAGTGATGGTCAGCGTCAAGCTGGCCGGGCGTAAGGCGGACGCGGGCCACGAGTACGGCCATGAGCGGCTGGAGTGCATCGCCTCCATCCTGCTGGCGGTGGTGCTGGCCCTGACCGGCATCGGCATCGGCTACTCCGGTGTGGAAAAAATCATTTCCGCGTCCTATGACACTCTGGAGGTTCCCGGCGTGCTGGCCCTGGTGGCCGCCCTGGTCTCCATCGCCGCCAAGGAGGCCATGTATTGGTACACCCGTAGCGCCGCCCGCAAAATCGGCTCCACCGCCCTGATGGCGGACGCCTGGCATCGCCGCTCCGATGCCCTTTCCTCCATCGGCTCCCTCCTGGGCATCCTGGGGGCGCGGCTGGGCTACCCCGTCTGCGACCCCATCGCCAGCGTGGTGATTTGCCTGTTCATCCTAAAGGCCAGTGTTGACATTTTCCGGAACGCAGCCGACCAGCTGACAGACCGGGCCTGCTCCCCGGAAATTGAACGGGATATGCGCATTGAAATCCTGTTGCAGCCCGGCGTCCAGTCCGTTGACCTGCTGCAAACCCGTCAGTTTGCCAGCCGCACCTATGTGGATGTGGGGATTTCTGCCAACGGCGACCTCTCCCTGACGGACGCCCACGCCATCGCGGAGCAGGTGCATCATGTAATCGAGCAGAAGTTCCCCTCCGTGAAGCACTGCATGGTTCATGTGAACCCCTACACCCCGGAGTGAAGCGTCCGCTTCCTCCGGAGGGCGCAGAACTTTTCCGGAAAAGGGCTTTTTTGCATTGCAGGCCGAGCAAAAATATGGTATTCTGTATGCAGTTGATACTTGGATTTCAAACCTGAAGGAGGTTCTCCGATGAAAACCACGAAAAAACAGCCTATCCGGAACGTTTTGCTCAGCCTGCTGATTACACTGATTGTCGGCGGGATTTACTTCTATGCGCTCCTTCCGGCCCTGAACCCCCACAGCAGTGATTTGTATGTATTCATCATCGTCCTATGCCTGGTCTATCTGCTGGCAAAGTTCCTGTTGAGCGGCGGGCTGAACGCTGCCGCCGGGCAGCAGACCAACGGCAAGGTGGTCTTTGAGCAGGACGAAAATGGTGTCTACCACATCAACCGGGCCAGAATGCAGCGGTCCCAGCGGGCTGCCGCCTATAGCAGTGCGCTGTCCCCAAAGAAGCTGCTGCGCAGCGTCCCGGTCGTCATCATCCTGCTGTGCCTCGTGGTGGGCCTTGTGGGGGCCGCCAGCTCTGCTGTGGTCTTTCACTCCACCGCCTATTATGAGCTGATGGACGTGGAGACCGGCGACTTCATGGAGGATGTGGCCGAAATCTCCTATGACAAAATCCCCATGCTGGACGAGGCCTCGGCCATTCAGCTGGGCAAGCGCGCCTTGGGTGACATCAGCTCCAACAGCAGCCTGGTCTCCCAATTTGAGGTCAGCAGCGACTACAGCCAAATCAACTATCAAAATCAACCGGTGCGGGTGTCCTGCCTGGAGTACGGTGACTTCATTAAGTGGTTCAACAACCAGTCCGACGGTCTGCCGGGGTATATCATTGTGGATATGTGTACCCAGGAGGCCAAGCTGGTGCAGCTGGAGGAGGGCATCAAGTATTCCCCCAGCGAGTACTTCAACCGCAACCTGACCCGCTACCTCCGCTTCCAGTACCCCACCTACCTGTTCGGCAACGTCAACTTTGAAATCGATGAGGACGGCAACCCCTGGTGGATCTGCTCCAGGGAGACCTGCACCATCAGCCTCTTCGGCGGACGGGACGTAATTGGCGCGGTGCTGGTGAACGCCGTCACCGGTGAATGCACCTATTACGATGTGGAGGATGTACCCTCCTGGGTGGATCGGGTCTATGACGCCACCCTTATCATCGACCAGTACAACTACCACGGCACCCTGGTGAACGGCTGGCTGAACAGCCTGCTGGGCCAGAAGGGCGTGACCACCACCACCGGCGAGTATGAGGGTTACAACTACCTGGCCATGAATGACGACGTATACCTCTACACCGGCGTCACCTCCGCTGGCAGCGACGAATCCATCGTCGGCTTCATTCTGGTGAATCAGCGCACCAAGGAGACCAGGTTCTACAACATCACCGGCGCGGAGGAGTATTCCGCCATGAGCTCCGCAGAGGGGGCCGTGCAGCATCTGGGCTACTCCGCCACCTTCCCCATCCTGCTGAACATCTCTGACCAGCCCACCTACTTCATGGCGCTGAAGGACAGCGCGGAGTTAGTGAAGATGTATGCCATGGTCAGCGTCTCCGACTACCAAATCACCGCCACCGGTTCCTCGGTGGAGGAGTGTCAGGAGAACTATGAAGCCCTCCTGGCAGAAAACGGCATCACGGTGAGCCACGTTTCCTCTGATGATGAGGAGGAGGTAGCTTACGCCACCGTCAGCGCCGCTGTGACGGACATCCGCTCTGCCGTCATTGACGGCAACACCTGGTTCTATTTGCAGCTGGAGGGGGATACGGAGCATTACTTCGCCTTCTCCGCCGCCGAATGGGAGGAAGTTGTCATCCTGACAGTAGGCGACCAGGTCACCCTCTCCTACACAGAGGGGGACACCGCCATCCTGACCGGCGCGTCTCTGGTAATTGACCAGCGGGCCGCCCTGACAGAGGAGCCGTAACGCAGTCCGATGCAAAACAGCCTGCCACGTTTCAGTGGCAGGCTGTTTTTGCGGATATTGCACAGTTTATCCATGATACTGTATAACGCGCTCCAAGCCCCGCAAAAAAAGTGTGAAAAATTTGAAATTACCTCTTGACTGTGGACAGACTCCAGGGCTTATGCTGTTATCAGAAAGGAGATGTTCCCATGAAAATCAAAGAAGTAGAATCCCTTTTAAACCTCTCCCGGGACAACATCCGATTCTATGAGAAGCAGGGGCTGCTCTCCCCCAGGCGGAGCAGCAACCAATACCGGGACTACACCGAGGAGGACATCAAGCGTTTAAAACGAATCATCGTCCTGCGCAAATGCGGCGTCCCCATTGCGGACATCAAACAGCTGCTCCAGGGGGAGGCACAGCTGCCGAAGGTGCTGGAAGCCCAATCCCGGCAGCTCCAAACCCAGGTGGATGAGCTGCGGGGTGCCCTCCGTCTCTGCAACCAGATGGCCGCGGAGGAGACCAGCCTGGAGGGGCTGGACGAGGAGCGGTATTTCGCACAAATCACCCAGGAGGAGGCCCAGGGCATCCCCTTCGCCGACCTGCGGGGCGACTTCTTGCAGCACGAGTGGAACCTTCTGGAATGGACCATGCGCGTCCACTTTATCGACATCAGAGATGTAAAGCAGCGGCGCGGCGCCATTGGGGTGGCCGTTATCCTGATGCTGGCCTGCGTCGTGCGGGGGTTGGCCTATCGGTTCCTGTGGCACTACGGCAGCTTCTGGGAGGGCTTCGGCGGGCCGTTCCTGACCTTTTTCCTGGCCTCTGTCCTGCTGTTTCCCATGTTCGCCCTGCAATACCGGCATCCGGTGGCCGCCAAGCGGTACGGTGCGGCGGTGCTGGTGTTGGCAGTGCTATTCCTGGGAGCCGTCCTGCTGTTCCTTGCGGCAATGCTGTTGAACGCGGTTTTTCATTTTTGGGCCTGAGACAGCGCAAAAGAGCCTGCCCCGCAAATGGGGCAGGCTCTCAGCTTTGCAGATGGGAAGTTGTCAGAAGAACAGGCTCAGCAGCGCAAACAGCAGACCTGTCAGGAAGGAGGACATCAGCCCGCAGGCGGAGCGCTCCTCCGGCTCCAGTTCGTCAAAGGACACCACAGGCTCCTGTACATAGTCCACCATATCCTTCTTGATATGCTGCCGCTGCTTGCTCCTGTGCTCCTTAATCTTATCCAGGAACACGAAGTTCACATGTATACCGTCCAGGCTCAGATAGTTGAACCAGGCCAGTGCCATGCAAATCAACCCCAGCGCCAGGAAGGCATAGCCAATGGTGAACAGACCATTGTTGATAAACTGGTTCCACAGCACGGCCAGCAGCAGAACGACGGCGCTTTTCACCAGGAAGCGGTATACCGTCGGTCTGATCATGTAGGAATGATGATAGATGCGCCACAACTTTTTCATGCTGCTTACTTCACAATCGCTTCGTAACCCTTGATTTCTTTCTTGTTGCCATAGACGAAGTGGCCGGGCTTGATTTCGTACCAAATCGGCCCATCCACGGAGTAGTCATGGACGCTGGGGTCATAGACCAGCAGCTTCTTCTTCTTCTCCAGCTCCGGGTCGGGGATAGGCACGGCGGACAGCAGCGCCTGAGTGTAGGGGTGCAGCGGGTTCAGGAACAGCTCCTCCGCCTCGGCCAGCTCCACAATGCGGCCCTTGTAAATGACCGCGATACGGTCGGAGATGAACCGGACGACGGACAGGTCATGGGCGATGAACAGGTAGGTCAGCCCGCGGCTGGCCTTCAGCTTGTTCAGCAGGTTCAGCACCTGGGCCCGGATGGACACGTCCAGCGCGGAAATCGGCTCGTCAGCGACGATAAATTCCGGCTCCATGACCAGGGCGCGGGCGATGCCGATACGCTGCCGCTGACCGCCGGAGAACTCGTGGGGGAAGCGGGAGGCGAACTCCGGCAGCAGACCGACCTCGTGAAGGGCGTCCTGCACCTTGCGCTCGCGGTCCTCCTCGTCCTTGTACAGATGGAAGTTGTACAAGCCCTCAGAGATGATGTAGTCCACCTTGGCGCGCTCGTTCAGGGACGCTTGGGGGTCCTGGAAAATCATCTGGCACTTCCGGATGACCTCCTGGTCCAGCTCCTTGGAGATTTTCCCGTTGATTTTCTGGCCCTTGAAGTAAATCTCGCCGGCAGAGGTGGGGTTGACCCGGATGATGGCGCGGCCGATAGTGGTCTTGCCGGAGCCGGATTCGCCCACCAGGGAGAAGGTCTCGCCCTTGTAGATGTCAAAGTTGACATGGTCCACTGCGACGAACTTCTTCCGCCCGGAACCGAAGGTGATTTGGAGGTCCTTGACCTCGATCAGTTTTTCTCTTTCTGCCATTTCAATCACCCTCTCTGACGAATCTTTTCCTTGTAGTTGCGGATATTCTCAGGCCGCTCAAAGGCGGGGCACCGGGGGTCCAGATACCAGGTCTTGGCCTTGTGGGTGGGGGAGACCTCAAAGAAGGGGGGCTCCTTCACAAAGTCAATGGCCAGGGCCTGCTTGTTCCGGGGGGCAAAGGCATCGCCCTTGATTTCCTGGAACAGGTTGGGCGGCGTGCCCTCGATGGAGGGCAAATCCTGCCCCTTGACGCCCAGCTGAGGCAGGGCGGACAGCAGCGCCCAGGTGTAGGGGTGCCATGCGTCGTAGAAAATCTCATCGGCGTTGCCGCATTCCACGATTTGACCGGCGTACATGACCGCGATGCGGTCAGCCACGTTGGCCACAACGCCCAGGTCATGGGTGATGTAAACCACCGTCATGTTCAGCTCGTTCTTCAGGTTGCGGATCAGGTCCAAAATCTGGGCCTGAATGGTCACGTCCAGGGCGGTGGTCGGCTCGTCGCAAATCAAAATCTGGGGCTGGCAGGCCACGGCGATGGCGATCACCACTCTCTGCCGCATACCGCCGGAGAACTCATGGGGATACTGGTTATAGCGCTTCTCCGGGTCGGGGATACCCACCTTAGCCAGCATATCGATGGCCATCTTCTTGGCCTCTGCGCCCTTGATACCACGGTGCAGCTCAATGCTCTCCTGAATCTGCTTGCCCACCTTTTTCAGGGGGTTCAGGGAGGTCATGGGGTCCTGCATGACCATGGCGATTTTCTTGCCGCGGATGTCACGCCACTGCTTCTCCGTGGTGTACTTGGAGATGTCCACGCCCTCATAGGTGATGCTGCCGCCGGTGATTTTGCCGTTGGCGTCCAGCATCCCCAGGAAGGATTTGGTGAACACGGACTTGCCGGAGCCGGACTCGCCCACGATAGCCAGGGTCTCGCCCTCATACAGATCCAGGGAGCACTTGCGGATGGCTTTCAGCATATTGCCCCGCAGGCTGAATTGAATCTCCACGTCCTTTGCGGACAAAATAGGGGTCTTTTCTGCCATATCATGTCCCTCCTTAAACGTGGTTTCTGGGGTCGGCGGCGTCGGAGAAGGCGTTGCCCACCAGGTAGAATGTGACGGTGATAATGGATACGATAACAGCCGGGAAAATCAGCAGATAGGGGTAGTTCAGGAAGTAGTTCCGAGCGTCCCGGAGCAGGATGCCCAAGGACGGGGTATCGTCGCCCAGGCCCAGGCCCAGGTAGGACAGGGTGGACTCCAGGGAGATGGTGCTGGGGATGGACAGGCTCAGGCGCAGGATGATGACGCTGATGAGGTAGGGCAGGATGTTCTTGGTCAGGATGCGGCCAAGGGGGGTGCCCAGGCAGCGGGAGGCCAGGTTATACTCCCGGTCACGATACATGATGACCAGGTTTCTGACGTTCCGGGCCATGGTCAGCCAGCCAATCAGAATCATGGATACCGCCATAATGGTGAAGGTACGGCCCACCAGCAGGGCAATCAGGGTCATATAGATGATGGTGGGGATGTTGTTAATCAGGTTGTACAGCTCGGTGAAGAACCGGTCAGCCGCCCGCACATAGCCCCAAACCAGGCCGATGGAGACGCCCAGGAGGCACTCGCCCACGGCCACGATAGCCGCCAACTTGATAGAGGTCTGGCTGGCGTACCATACCTGGCACCAGTAGTCACGGCCCAGGTTGTCGGTGCCGAACCAATACTCGCTGTTGGGGGAGATGAAGGCCATGGTGGTATCCGGCTTCAACTCCGCGAAGTTATACTTGCCAATGGCAAGGGCGATAAAGGAGAAGATAAACAGCGCGATGAACAGGATAGCCAGCAGCACTGCCACCTTATTCTTCAGGAAGTTCTTCCACACGCTGCCCCAGTAGGAGTAGTCAGAGTAGCCAATGGCCTCCGCCTGCTCCGCAGAGTAGGGGACAAAGTGAAACAGCTCGTCCTCGTTCACCGGTTCTTCGGCGGTCACGGTTTTTACGTTTTCGTTGCTCATCTTGCTCCCCCTCCTTTTCCGGTCAGCGAAATCCGCGGGTCAATCAGCATCATCAGCACGTCGCCCAGGAACACGCCCAGCACGCCCAGGGAACCGTACAGAATCACCAGCGTCTGCACGATGTTCAGGTCATACCGGCTGATGGCGTCGGTCAGCAACGGGCCCATGCCGGGGACGGAGAAGAACCGCTCCGCCAGCAGCGAACCGCTGATGGTCAGCAGGAAGGAGGCGGGCAGGTATTGCGCCAGAGGCACGAAGGCGTTGCGCAACACATGCCGAACCATGATTTGGCTGGTGGAGAGGCCCTTGACCTTGGCCAGCTTGATATAGTCTTTGGTGATTTCATCCACCATGTACCGCCGCGTCCACAGAGCATAGCCTGCAATGGAACTCAGCGAAATACATATCGTGGGCAAGACCATGGAAAGCCCCGTATTGACCCGGCTGGAATACACCGAGGGCAGCCCGAAGACACGGGAGCCAATCACCAGCACAAGGGAGTAGGACACCAGCGCAGGCACCGCGTTGACAAAGACGGTATAGGCCGTACCTATGTGATCCACCAGGTGATCCTTGCCTATTGTTTGCCCTATTCCCAATAGGACACCCAAACAGAGCGAAATTGCCAGAGAAATGATACCCATTCGCATGGATATGGTGAACTTTTCACCAATGACATCCACCACGGCCACGCCCGACTGAATACGTCTGGATTCACCGAAGTCCAAGTGGACCAAATCCACATAGAAGTCCAGCAGCTGTTCGCCGATGGGGTCGGTCAACCCCGCGGCCGCCAGCGCGGCTTCCTTCTGTTCATCGGTAAATTTCATCTGCTGCTCTTCGGTAAAGTAGTAGTCCGTCGGCAGCATACGCATCAGCAGGAACACGACAGTGGCGATGAGCAGGACGGTAATCAGGCCCTGCAGCAGGCGCCTGATTGAATACTTTAACATATCCATATCGTTCTCATCCTTTCCTGTAGAAACGATTCCTGTATGCTGATTCCTGGTAACAGCGGCACTCCGCTCCTATTAGGAACCAGCATCCAATTTTAGAACTGCGGAGCACGGCGGCAAGCCACCGTGCTCCGCGTTGTCTCACGCGGCTTTGCGCGAGGGTGTTTTGTTGTCCTAATTACTCGGCGGTGTTGCCAGCGGCATAAGCGGCGGCAAACTCCTCATAGTCGGCAGTGGTGTAACCATTGACGTTGGTCTCCCAGTTCAGGTAACGGTTGGACTGGATGCCATAGGGGGAGTTGATCTTGGAGTAGTCATTGACGCAGGTCAGCTGCCACTCAATGTCGTAATAGCAGGGGATGACCAGCGCGTGCTGGAGCAGATAAGCCTCGGCCTCGGCATAGGCGGCGTAACGGGCGTCCAGGTCGTCCACGATGGCGTCGGCGGCCTCTACCAGGGCGGTGTACTCCTCATAGGTGGCAATCAGCTCATCGCTGTAGGGCTCCTCGCCATCGTCGCCGTAGAAGTCATTGATGTCAGAGTAGACAGCGGAGTAGTAAGCGTTGTCGTTGCCAAAGGTCTCCTGAACCAGATAGTTCTGAGGATCGCCGTAGTCAGCGCCCCAGCCGTTGATATAGATGGAGGCCAGCTTCGGGGTACGAACCTCGGTGGACAGGCTGGAGGTGTAGGTCTTGATGTTCAGCACCACGAAGTCGTCACCCAGGCTGTCAGAGATGGCGGCCTTCAGCACGTCGGCGGAGTCCTGAGCGGTGGAGCTGGCGGAGGAGATGTAGTAGTCGATTTCCACGGGGAAGGTGACGCCCAGGGCGCTCAGCTCTTCCATGGCGGCTTCCTTGTACTGCTCAGCCAAATCGCTGTCCAAACGAACCATGCTCTCGCCGGTGTAGTCGCCCAGGCCCAGCAGATCCTTCACCAGGTCGGTGTAGTCAGTGCCGTCAGAGGTGTAAATCAGGCCGGTCATGGTGTAGAAGTTGTTCTCGCACTTCAGGGGGTTGATGGCGTTGGTGCGCTTGTAGAAGCTCTCCAAATCCAGACCATAGTACAGGGCCAGACGGAAGTTCTCATTGGCGACGGCGGTGTTCCAGTTGACGTCCGGCTCGCCGTCCTCAGTGTTCTTGTTGTAGCAGAAGTGAATCTGATAGGAGAACTTGGTGGGCAGCTTCTCAGTCAGGTAGTCATACCAAGTGTTGCTCTCACCGGCGTCGTAGATGGTGCTCAGGTTGGACTCGGTCAGGTCGACCTGATAAATCTCACCAGACTCATACAGGGTATAGGCCACGTCGGCGCTGTCCACCATCTTGACGGTGACGCTGTTGAAGCGGGTATTCTCGTCATTGCCCCACCAGTAGGGGTTGGGCTCAAAGACCTTCTCACTTCTGGAGATGAAGTAGGTCAGAATGTAAGGCCCGGAGTACCACATATCCGTGTAGGTGCAGGAACGGAAGGTCTCCACAGCAGTGGCAACATCGGATTCCTCAATCAGCTGATTCAGCTGCGCAGTGGGGGCGGGATACAGGCAGGCGTAGGTGGCCACGGTGTCGAAGTAGGGCTTGGAGGCCAGCATGGTGTATTCCACGGTGAACTCGTCCGGGGTGGAGATGCCAACGACTTCCAGGAAGTCCTCATTGGTCAGAGCCAGGGCCTCTTCCTCGGTCATGGCGGCGGTCATCTCATAGTACTCGGAGGCGCCGGCAATCATCTCGATGGGCATGGAGGTGTTGGAGGATTCATTCTTCCAGTAGTTCAGCACCCACTCCAGACCGGTGACGAAGTCCTCAGCAGTGATTTGAGCCTGTACCTCGCCGTTGGCGTCTACCCAGTAGGCATCCTGGCGCAGATAGAAGGTCCAGACGGTGGAGTCATCGTTGTGCTCCCAGCTCTCGGCCAGGTTGGCCTTCAGGTTGCCGTACTGATCGTTGGTCAGCAGGCCGTCCTGGAGGTTGGTGGAAACATAGAAGTCGGTGGCGCTCTGGGAATACAGGATGTTCAGGCTCTCCACCTCACGGGCGGTGGTCTCATACAGGACCAGATCCTGAACGGCGTCCTCAGAGGTGTCGAGGTTGATTTCAGATGCGACGGCTCCGGTGGAGGAATCGCCGGACTCGGAGGTGGTGGAGCTGCCGGAGGTCGCTCCGCTGCTGGTGGTGTCGTCAGTGCCGCTATCGCTGCTGCCGCCGCAGGCGCTCAGGGAACCTACCAGCATGGCAGACGCAGTTGCCAGCGCTAACAAACGCTTGACTGAGTTTTTCATGTTCATTCTCCATTCTACCGCTGTGAAAAATCCTTCAAACCGGAGCCGGGCGGCCTGCACAGCGGCAACGCAGCGCCTTGTTTGCTTACGCAAGCTCCGTTCTGAATATATATGACCGCTGATTGCTCAGCAAATCAACCTGGGGAGGCGGGTCTGGCCCGCCAGGCGGCAACCGTCGGCGCCCGGAACGCTGTCCCCTACCGGGGAACAGTGACTCCCGCTCCGTGCACCAAAGGCACCGCGTTTGTTTCTCGCGGAAAAACATTTGTTTTCCCTACGCTTTTTTGCTTTAACGCAAGAAAGACCGCATGATAGAAAAACAGGGAAGCGCAAAATGGACGTTCCTGACACCGTTTGCCTGAAACAGCCGTTCACCGGTCAGCGTCTTTGCCTTCCCTTCTGTTATTATAAGTCGCTCTGTATCTGCAACGCCTTACCGTTCAGCACCGGAGCATAAAGCCCATTATGGTTCCCGTTTCAGGCGAAGCCTGAAACACCGGGGTATGGAAAATGCCCCCGCATGACGGCACTTTCGTTCAAAGCACGGCAGATGACCTGATGCGTTTGCAGTTTCCCACACGAGGGCCTGCGCCCGAGCCTCTTGAAGGATTCCCTTCATGCAAGGGCGCTCAACTGATGGTGCTATTATACATCTCCACCGACAGCATTGTCAAGGAAAATATTCATTTTTTGC
>JAJQFX010000042.1 GCA_021200895.1 Clostridiales bacterium
TCTTAGGTTTTATGCTCCTCCTGCCGGGGGTCACATCATTTGACAACGCAGACTTAATGTTGACCGCCTTTTCGGGCGTATATTGATCCTCGTACGTTTCAATCAGTCGGACTGCCTGCTGGAGCGATTCGTCCGTCCCCATCTGCTGATAAAGGGTGATGAAATCGCTCATCACCGCCTCATTAAAGCCACCCACGTCAATGGCCTTTTTGAAGTAAACTTCTGCACCTTGCAAATCGCCGTTCAGCCGCATCTTTCTCGCTTTGTTGACATACAGTTGGGCATTATGCGACATACTCTTCCCAGCCTTAGGCGTTGCAGCGGCAGCCGACTTGCTGCTCTGTGGCGCACTTGACGCGGAAGAACCTTCGCCCGCCCGTAAATCCTGCTTTTTTGGCGAATTGTTGAGGGGCCAAGACAGAGGCGAAGCCATTTTGCTGCGATTTGGAATGGGCGCATCCTCCTCCAGCGGGGTATATGGATAACTTTTATAAGGGTCCTCACTGGGCAATTTCACCGTCGTTTCCTGGTCGCCCAGCCCTGCTAAAAACGCACTCCAAGCCTTTGCCTGCTCGTCTGTGACACTGCTCCTGACGCTGGTAAAGTCACCTTCGCTGCGTTTTTTCTCATTCCATCGAATATTTTGCGCAATTTGGCCCTTGACTTCAAAAATGACATGCTGGTCTTCTAAATGTACAAAACTGGTTTCATAGAATTTTCTTAAATAGGGATCAATAATAGAAGAAATTTGAAAGCTATACCGCCGGCCGTTTGCCTGAATCGCTCCGCTCTCCGTTTCCTGGTTATAAAATGCAACATACCCTGCTTTATTTGAACCGTATTGCGCAGCGGAGCCAACACGCTTTTGTGCCTGTTCAAATCCTTTCTCGGTCAAATCAATATCCGTAAGCGTTGTACTCCCCGGTCTGATTGGACTGGCTGTAATAAAGTAAGAAATTTCCAGCCCCTCGCCGCAACCGGCGAACAGCAATTTACGCAGCAGGAGCGCGGATTCCGTGTCATCCCGCACCTGGCTGATGTAAAAGAAATTGTTCCCTGAAAAACCCCAGTTTTTGTTTTTCCCAACTTCAAACCTGGTGATTCCGCCGACTTCACGCTTTGGCATTTCGGGCTGCGCCGGAGCCTGCTTTTCGGGGAAGGAATACAAATCAAATTTCTTCCATTTTTCCAGAATTTCACTTTTATTTTTGCAAGTCGTTGGAAGGGCTTCCAAAATCTTTGTCGCTGCCTGATAACCGTCGTCATATGGCGTAATGTCCTGTTTCAACGTTCCTCCACAGGATCGAAACAGATTGTATGCACAAGCCGTAATCCGTTCACATGCCTCGCGATTATCATGATATACTTTTAAAAGCTCCAGAAGCACGTTGGAATCCTTGCGCTTGACACAGATTTCAGAAGTATACTGCGTAATTTCGGCTCCGTCCTCCCGGGCAAGTAGCGCGCAAAGTGAAAACAGTTCCGCGCTCTGCGGGTCTTTTGCCGACGACGCGATATAAGCCGCGAGTGAAAATTTGCGAACTCTCACCAGCGGCTCCAGCGCTTTGGCGTAATCCTCCGCAAAAATCGACAAATAAGCCAGCAGCAGGTAAAAAAAATCATACTCCCGCTTTTCCGAGCAGTTATCCCACTGAGCCAACGTCCTCGCTTTTAAATTATGATATTTTTCCTGCATGGAATGTGTCTTGATCGCATAAGAAAGGGAGTCCATAATCCCATTCACGCCGCTTTTAAACACAGTGTTATTCAGTTGCCGGAACAGTGTCTGCAATAAAGACAATCCGTCTGCAACGGAAAATGGGAAAGACGAGGCGACGGGCAAGGTCGCAATCTGACGAGAAATGTGGTAATCATTCCGAGTTAGCTCCGTCCGGACGCTCGCCTTAACAGGTGCAGATGGAACGTTGGAACCATTCGCATGGGTGGGCGTTGTAGTTTCCGGATGTGATTTTGTCTCTTTCGGTTGAGATGTCTCATTAGGTTTCTGCACCCAATTCAGCGTGCGCAGGGAATCATCAAGTCGAATTTTGGAAATTCCTCTTTCGACAGAACGCAAATGCAGGAAGAACTCTGCGATTTTAATCACTTCTCCTGTATAAGTTTGTTGATCGGTATCGGTTCCATAGCGGACGCAGACAAAATCGCCTATATTGACACCTTCTAATAATTCTTCTGCAAACGAGTTCATAGATATACCTCACTTCATTGTGCAAAAACTGCGGGGCAAAAGATTGATGTAGCAACTTTTTATAATTCTTGTAGATGATTCCAAATGGCGGTAAAGTAAAAAAGGGTATTTTCGTATAAATTAAATATATCATATCATATTTCATGTGTCAACAAAAAATCGTAGGAATTGCAATGTGCTTTGTAGCTTTACAACAGATGTGAGACTAAGGCATAGAAAAAAGGCGGTTGGGTATGTTAGAATACAGTCACAACAACAATGCTAACTAAAGAAACCAATCGCTATGGATATTGCGGCACGGGAAAAGAAGCAAACCAAGCGGTTTGCCGCATACGCTGAAAATACGGGGCGGAACGGTTAATTTGTACCGTTACACACATGATATTGACCTCGCACTGCATGTCGGTATCATATTTCCAAGGAATCTCTCTTGTGCTGGAACAAATGATTTGATGTGGCAAAGGATTCTCCAGAACACCAATCCCGCCGTCCGCACTGACCGCACCCGAATGCCTATACGGAGGAGAAGTTGAAGCGGATTGGGGACTGTCACTGTCGGACGCTAAGCATTAGCATTTGTAAGATGCATGGGAAGCCGTTACAGGGAAAAAGCTACAGCAGGCATCCAGGCCCTTTGTATCCTGTTTTTGTCCGACTGAGCTACCGCACAAAGGTGGAATCTAACAAGAAGGAATCCAAGACATGGGGCATTGCGATACACCCACAGAATTGGGCAAAAGTGGCAAATGGATGCAAAATATGTGCTAAAAGCTTGTTATATGGGAAAAGACGGCGAGAAATTCTACCAACATACCATGATTGACGAAGCCACCAAGGTGTGCTTTATTTGCGCTTATCAAGACACCGACAGCTACTTCACTATAGATTTTGTGGAACGGGCCATTCGCCATTTTGGCTATGCGTCGGAAATCATTCAGACTGACAACGGCAGTAAGTTTACACACACCCGAAAGACGGAGTGGATTCATCCTTCAGATGAACTGTGTGAACAACTGCACATTGTCCACAAGGCCATCCGCATTGGGACGCCCTGTCGCAACAGCTAAGTAGAGAGAAGCCGCAGAAATGACCAGGAACGGTTCTACAATTATTTGAGTTTTTCTCCTTTGGGGATTTGCAGGTGCGGATGACACGATACCTATACTGTTCCAACAGGAATACCAATGGCCGTTTTGGAAGGGAAATCGCCGATTCAGAAGCGGCGGGAGCCGGAGGCCGCCCGGCTTTGCTGACTTCGGTCGGGCTCCGCCCTCCCTCTGTCAGCAAAACGGCCGCTCAATAAACTTGAGTTTTTTCTATTTTTGTGGTCTCACATCATTGGCAAATGAACAAATCGCTCACAAGTTTTGCAGAGTGTTCATGAAAATATTATTTACAACCGGTTTTGAGGTGAACCAGACTGACAATTTCGCTCGCATTATTGGATGGAATAATGCCAGTTAAGGCCACGAATTGTTGCCTGAGGCCATTGCGAACGGATAGTTCGCATAAAATCGTTGGCTACAAAACGGCTACAAAATTCGTAAAGACGCTGTGAAAAGCCTGGAATACGTGGATTATTTGGACAAAAAGCGAATTGAAAGTGCATTTTATCACCCTAAACCAAAGCCTGAAACTAGAGTGGGAATGCTTTCACAGGGCGGAAAAGCCTGAAACTAGAGTGGGAATGCTTTCACAGGGCGGAAAAGCCTGAAATAGCAACGTTTTTTCAGGGCTGATTCCCTCTGTGGCAACAATTTGGCAACATTTTTCATGATTCACAGTTTAAGAGCGCTATCTGATTTGTCATCAGGCAAGTCAGATAGCGCTCTTTTTATTTGTCCTGTTCTTCTCTGTGGCCCGCAGCAACGAACCTCTATAATAAACAAAAGTTGGATGGTATATTGAACTACTCGCTATAGTAAGACCGTACACATCGAGAACCGGTGATGGCAAGGGTGGCAAATAGGCCGGGCATGAAAAGAGCAAGGGGGGTGAAATTCCACCTCTTATTCTTTTAGCTTTTTTCGTCTGCGGAGACCGAAAAGCGTATCCGAAGTTGCGCAAACGGTTGGAGAGATTGAACGCCGCAGATTACACCGTTCAACCTCACAGCAACTTCCGATACTCCGTAGGCGTCACACCCTCAAACTTACGGAAGTTCCGTGCCAAAGTGTCCGAGCTGTTATAGCCCACCCGGTCGGCCACCTGGGCAACCGTCATTTTTGGGTTTTTCAGCAGCTCCTTGGCGGCGGCAATGCGGCAGCGGTTCATATAGTCCGCCACGCTCATGTCAAACCTCCGCTGGAACATCCGGGTCAACCGCTTCACGCCGACCCCGGCGTACTCGCAAACCGCGGTCACATCCAGGTTTCGGTCCCCGACGTGAGCCTGGATATAGTCCAAAGCCTGGGTCACGATGTCATCCTCCTCGGAGTTACTGGCGGCCAGGCTGGCGGCCCGCTGAAAGATGGTTTGCGTAGCCTCCTTCAGCGCGGCAACGGAGTCGGCCTCCTGGAGGCGGTTCGACGCCTCAATCGTGTCGATGCCCGGAATGTGAGACGCAATCAGCCCCTCCGCAAGAATGTTTGCAATGGTTTGCAGCCGGTTGTGTACCACATCATAGTTTTTCCGCAGCGGGGCAACGTGCTCATCCAGAATCGCGTTCACCATGGAGGGAATCGTCTCAAACTTGCCGGAAAGCAGCGCATTGATGAGAATCTGCTCCTGCTTGAAGAAGTCCCCGCTGAGTAGGTTCTCTCTGACGCCAAGCAGATCCTCCTGGGCCACAAGGAGGGACTTGCTGTCAATCGAGTGGGCAAACCGGTTCAGCTTTTGGGTTTCCTGAAAGGCGTCCGGCAAACCGGATACGCCGCGAACCATGCTGCTGACCATGACCTGGGCGGTGATGCCGTAGCTTTGATACAGGACGGCTGCGGTGTCGCTGCAAATCTGCATGACCCGCTCCTTCGCCGCTTCATGGGAAAGATTACCGCAGAACACGACCGTATGGCAGTCAAAGTCGCCAAAGGAGGAAGTGAAAATATCCGGCTTGGACAGCCCCTCCAGGGTGGACTGGAAGAGGACGCTGAGCAGTGCAACGGTATCCGGTTTTTTCGCGGACTCCAGCGTCAGATTGGAAAAATCCTGGATGTAAAAGGAGGCCACATAATAACATTCCGCAATGCCAACGTGCAGCGGCTCCAGCAGCGGCTCCGGTATCTCGCCGCCATAATGGCCATAGAGCAGATTCCGCAAAAGCTCCCCCTGCCTGATGCGCCATTGATCCTCATTCTGATTCCGCAAGTCCAGCAGTGAGGCCTGGACGTGCTGAATAATACCGGCATAGGACACATCCTCCGGCAGGCGCTGGGGCAGGGCGTCGATCAGGGCGGACACCTGCTGATACCGCCGCTTGGACACATGGTACAGGTAGCAGTATCCTCCAGCCAGGAACAGCAACGCATAGACGCAAAAGCCGATGATAATAATCTGCTGGGGACGGTTGTACTCCGCCTTGGGCAGCGCTACCAGGTAAGTAAAGGACTCCCCTTCCAGGTAGGTGCAGGAGACCTGAAGACCCACCAGCTCGCTGACCGACGCCTCGCTGTACCAGTCAAACCCGGCGGGGATATTGGTCAGCAGCGACGTGATATAGCAATCCTCATTAAACATGGCGCAGAAGGAAGCGTCCAGACGGGTGAACACCTCAAGAAAGTTTGTCATGTTCAGTGTGACAATCAGGACGCCGGAGTTGTCCCCGCCTTCCGTTGAAAGCGGGATGACGCAGCAGGGGGCGAATCCGGTCTGGGTCAGCAGGTGCCATTGAATGCGCTGCGCGTCCACTGCTGCGTCCAGATCCTCCTGGGTGATGCTGACCTTTGACAGGATGGCAGACAGGGAGGCCGTGGTAAACCGACCTGTGTCAGAATAGATTTGGTCGGAAATGGTGCTGACCAGGTAGAAGTGTTCGATCCTCGTCCCGTTACCCATGTCAGTATAGTCAGAGAGCACCTGCACAAAAGCATCCCCCTCCGCTGTGGAAAGCACCTCGCCGTTTTGCACCTGCAGAAACAGCTCTGTCTCCGCCAACGAGTCCGCCAGCAGCAGGGTCTCAGACCGCTTCGCCTCGATTTCAGACTGAAACCGCTCCATCATATGCGCCATATTCTCCTCCATCAGCTGCCGCATGACCGTGCGGAAGCCCACAAAGAGCGCAATACACAGCACCAACGGCAGCACCAGCAGCAGGAAGTAGGTTCTGATTTCGCGATGAATGCCGCGCTTTCCTGAAAAGGCTTTGCGGAAGCGATGTGTGTTCTGCATGATGACCTCACCTTCTATCCAACGCGGAGAACGGGTGGCCTTGAAAAATGGACACCTCTTATGCTATTATCATAACATATTTTTTAAATATTGAAAGGCATAGAGCAAATTTTTTGTCCCAAAATCAAGCCGACGGAAAAAATCAGGATTGCAGGAAGGCTGTACCCGAAAAACTCACTGCCGGTTCAAATCGCTCACTTTTTGGAAAGAATATTTATCAGCTTTTCGTTTTGAAGGCGCATCGGGCGGTTGCTGGGGCGGGTTTCCGGTCGGGCAGGCGGCTGACGGCCAAAAATCAAGGCGGTTATTTTGCACTATAAAATAATCGTATATTTTTCAAGCAAAGGACGCTTTTTCAAGGTTTACTTTTGTGAAACATGATAGTATTATGCAACCATGCACCCGGGTAGCCGGGCAGCGGAAAAAGGGCATGGCCCAAATCTAAAGGAAAAAGGAGACCACAAACATGAAAATGAAAAAGCTACTCTCGCTCCTCCTGGCCATGGCCATGTGCCTCGCCATGCTGAGCGCCTGCGGCAGCAGCAGCTCCTCCAGCAGCGGCTCTGACACCGACGCAGCCTCCAGTGCTGCATCGTCCGCGTCGGAAGGCGAAGCAGAGGAAGCGTCCGGCAGCGCCGACGCCGAGGGCGAGGCAGAGGAGACCGGCTCCTCCAACACCAGCACCGACGGCGATACCATCGTGCTGGACGGCAACTACCTGCGGGACAAGGTCACCGTCAGCCTTTCCTCCGACGGCGGCACGTTGGACGCCTTCACCCGCTCCCAGTGGGGCAATGGTACCGCGCTGCTGGACCTGGTCTACCAGAAGCTGGCCTATGAGGATACCGAGGGCAACCTGCGGTGGGCCATTGGCGAGAGCTTTGAACAGGTGGACGACCTGACCTACACCCTGACCATCCATGACAACGTATATGACAGCCTGGGCAACCACATCACCGCCAGCGACGTCGTCTACAGCTTTGAGTACTTCATCGGCCTGGGCAACACCGGCGCCATCAACCGCCTGGATCATCTGGAAATCGTGGATGATTACACCCTGACTTGGTACTGCTCCGCCGAGTTTGGCGACGGCGACATGGTCAAGAACCTGACCAACTGCTACATCGTCAGCCAGGAAACCTATGAATCCCGTGACATGACCACTGACCCCGTGGGCACCGGCCCCTATGTGGCGGAGAGCTACACCGCCGGCACCACCGTTATCCTGAAGGCCAACGAGGACTTCTGGATGAAGGAACTCAGCGATGAGGAAAAGGCCGACCTGTGGGTCTACTGCGCACAGAACGTTGGCGAGATCGAGTATCAAATCATTCAGGATTCCTCCAGCCGCGCCATCGCCCTGGAAATGGGCACCATTGACCTGGCGGACTCCCTGGACATCGCCGACATCGACGCCTTTGAGGGCAATGAGGACATTTCCACAGTTTCTCTGCCGCAGACTGCGCCTGTCGCCTTCGTGTTCAACTGCAGCGACGACTCCCCCTGCGGCGACCTGGCCTTCCGTCAGGCCATCTGCTACGCGCTGGACAATGAAGCCATCGCGGAAGGCCTGGCTGTCCCCGCCACAGCCGTCACCGGCTTCCAGGCTCGCCTCTATGACGCTCCTGATGACTGGACCTCTGGTCGTGACTACTATGACTATGATGCGGACAAGGTAGCTGAGCTGCTGGAAGAGGCTGGTTACAATGGCGAGACGCTGACCCTGAGCTACAGCAGCACCACCGCCACTGACGGCGCAGCCCTGATTATGCAGTCCCAGCTGTCCGCCGCCGGCATCAATGTGGAGCTGAACTGCCTGGAGGAGAGCGTTCTGGAGACGGAAAAGTATGACTCCACCAAGTGGGACATCCGCCTGGAGACCTTCGGCGGCGGCAGCTACATGAGCCAGGTGCTGAAGACCTTCACCACCGAGGATGCTGCTAACCATCTGGACAACGGCCAGCAGATCATGTTCGTGGAGGACACTACCCTGGACGACCTGTACAACGCCATCGTGGCCGACCCCTCCGAAGCCAACGCGGAAGCCTGGGATCAGTATTTCACCTATGACAACTGCTACGCCTACGCCCTCTGCGTCTATGACAACCAGACCGCCGTGCGCAGCTATGTCAACGCGGCACAGGGTACCAAGTACGCGCTGATGCCCAACGCCTGCACCTATAACGACTAAATAACGATACGCCTGATTCCAGCGGGCGTGCGCATATCGTGATAACAAAAGAAGGGGCAGCGCGTAAGGCACTGCCCCTTCTTCCAAAAAGGAGAAAGGAGTGATTCCTTCATGGGAAGATATATCATACGAAGGCTGCTGATTACGATACCAATTATCATCGCAGTGGTGATTTTGGTTTTTACCCTGTTGTATTTCACCCCCGGCGACCCGGCTGTTATGATTCTGGGCAACTCGGCCTCCACAGAAGAATTGGACGCTTATCGGGAATATCTGGGCGTTGACCAGCCCTATATCGTCCAGCTTGGCAACTACCTCTATCAGCTGTTCATTAAACTCGACCTGGGCGAGTCCTGGGTGTACCGTACCAACATCAGTACAGAAATTGCCAACCGTATGCCCTATACTGCCACCATCTGCGTGTTCAGCGTGCTGGTGGGCGCACTGATCGGCATCCCCCTGGGGGTCACGGCGGCAGTCAATCAGGACGGTCTTGCAGATAAAATCATACTGGTGTTGTCCAGCGTGCTGACCTGCATCCCCAACTTCTGCATTGCACTGTTCCTCATCGTGGTCTTTGCCCTGAACCTGGGCTGGCTGCCGGCCTATGGCACCTCAGAGGGTATCCGCTCGTACATATTGCCATGTGTGTCCATTATGATAGGCGGATTTTCCGGCATAGCCAGGCAAATGCGCTCCAGTATGCTGGAGGTCATACGCTCAGACTATGTCACCAGCGCCAGGGCCCAGGGCTTCTCCCGCAACAGCGTCTACTTCCGCCACGCCCTCCCCAATGCGCTGATTCCCATCATCACCATCCTGGGTACCCAGTTCGCCGCTGGTCTGGGCGGCACCCTGATTCTGGAGACCATCTTCTCCATCCCCGGCCTGGGTCTGTACGTCCAGGGCAGCATCTCCAAGCGGGACACTCCGGCGGTGCTGGGCTGCGTCGTGTTCCTGTCCATCCTGTTCTGCCTGGTTATGCTGGGCATCGACCTGGTGTATGCGTTGGTAGACCCCCGCATCCGCGCCCAGTATGAGGAGGGCAGCAAGCGCCACCACAGAAAGCATGGGAGAAAGGAGCGTGCAGAGGCATGAGTACCGATACGAATGCAACCATTCAAGCCAATGCTCAGGAAGAGTCCGGCAAGAAGCAGTCCTCCTTCCGGGAATTTTTGAAGCGTCTGGCGAAGAACAAGCTGGCGCTGTTTGGCGGTATCGTCTTTCTACTGATTTGCCTGACCGCCATCTTCGCGCCCCTCATCGCCCCCTATGACTATGAGGCCATGGATATGGCCAACAAGTACCTGTCCCCCAGCCTGGAGCATTTGTTCGGCACCGACCAGTATGGCCGTGACATTTTCAGCCGGGTGATTTACGGCGGACGGTGGAGCCTGACCCTGGGCGTAGCGTCCTCCATCGTCAGCACGGTGCTGGGCATCATCGTCGGCTCCATCGCCGGTTACTTCGGCGGCAAGGTGGACTCCGTCATCATGCGGTTCATTGACATTTTGCAGTGCATCCCCGGCATCTTGCTGACCATCTGCATTGCCAGCGTGTTGGGCACCGGCCTGTTCAATACCGTTCTGGCTATGTCCTTCGGCGGCATCTGGGGCACCGCCCGTATGCTCCGCGGCCAGATTTTGACGGTGCGCAATCAGGAGTATGTGGAGGCTGCCAAGGCCACCAACGTCTCCGAGGGGCGCATCATTCTGAAGTACGTCATACCGAACTCCATCCAGCCCATCATCGTCCAGGCCTGCATGGGCATCGGCGGCACCATCATGGGCGCGGCTGGCCTGAGCTTCCTGGGGTTGGGCATTCAGCCGCCCATGCCGGAGTGGGGCGCCATGCTGAACGACGGGCGCGGCTACCTGCGGTACTATCCCAATATGCTGTTCGCGCCTATGCTGTTCATCGCGCTGACGGTCATGTCCATCAGCTTCTTCGGCGACGGCCTGCGGGACGCCATGGACCCGAGACTCAAGGAATGAGGGGAGGACTTAACGTTGAAGGAGGAACGATTTTCCCATGAAAGGGGCGGAATGCATGGCCATCCCGACAGGGACCATCATCCGCATCATCCGGAGAGAGACCATGACAGCGTCCAGCGCCACGCCAAGGGCGAGGAGCTGCTGAAGGTGAACAACCTCTCCGTGGAGTACACCGCCGGCAAAAAAATCACCCATGCGGTGAACGGCGTTACCTTTGAAATCAGGCGCGGCGAATCACTGGCGCTGGTGGGCGAGTCCGGCTGCGGCAAGTCCACCGTGGCGAAGGCCATCCTGGGCATCCTGCCCGACCGCGGCGCACGCATCAGCTCCGGCGAAATGCTGTTCGAGGGGAAGGATTTGGCCACTATCCCGGAGAAGGAGATGGAGCACATTCGGGGGAATAAAATCTCCATGGTGTTCCAGGACCCCATGACCGCCCTGAACCCGGTGAAGCGCATCCTGACCCAGGTGTCCGCCGTCATCCGGCTGCACAATCCGGAGCTTTCCAAGCGTGAGGCGGAGGACCGCGCCATCGAAATGCTGAAAACCGTGGGCATCACCCCTGACCGGGTGCGGGACTATCCCCATCAGTTCTCCGGCGGACAGCAGCAGCGTGTTGTGGTGGCCATCGGCCTGTCCTGCAACCCGGAGCTGCTGCTGGCTGACGAGCCCACCACCGCCCTGGACGTGACCATCCAGGCGCAGGTGCTGGACATGATGACCGAGCTGATTCGGGAGCGCAACACCGCTATGCTGCTCATCACCCACAACCTGGGCATCGTGGCCGAGACCTGCGACTATGTGGCGGTGCTGTACGGCGGCGAAATCGTGGAGTACGGCTCCAAGCGGGAAGTGTTCAAGAACCCCTCCCACCCGTACACCATCGGCCTGTTCGGCGCCCTGCCCGACATCAACAGCGAAAGCACCCGCTTGAAGCCCATCGACGGCATCATGCCGGAGCCTTCCGACCTGCCTGCGGGCTGCAAGTTCCACACCCGCTGCCCCTACGCCACGGAATGCTGCATGGAAGGCCCCGTGCCGGTGGTGGAGTTGGGCGGTACCCACCGCTGCCAGTGCCATAACCTGGACGCGGTCCGAGCGGCAACCGGAAAGGAGGCGGCAGTATGAGCGCCCTGGTAGAACTGAAGGGTCTGAAGCGTTACTTTGACACCCCCAAGGGCAAACTCCACGCGGTGGACGATATCACCATGTCCTTTGAGGAAGGGCAGACCATGGGTGTCGTGGGCGAATCCGGCTGCGGCAAATCCACCCTGGCCCGCACCATCATCCACCTGCAGGAACCCACAGCGGGTCAGATTTTGTACAAGGGCAAGGATGTGACCTATCCCACGAAGAAGGAACTGCCCAAGCTCCGGGAGGATATGCAGATCATTTTCCAGGACCCCTACATGACGCTGAACCCCCGCTACACCGTGGAGGATACGCTGAAGGAGACCCTGACCATCTCCGGCCAGTACGAGAAGAACGACCTGGATCATCAGATCCGCCGCCTCATGGACATGGTGGGCATCTCTGGCCGCCTGCGCATGGCCTACCCCCACGAGCTGTCCGGCGGCCGACGTCAGCGTGTGGGCATTGGCCGTGCGCTGGCTATGAACCCCAAGTTCATCGTCTGCGACGAGCCTGTGTCCGCCCTGGACGTGTCTATTCAGGCCCAAATCATCAACCTGCTGATGGACTTGCAGCAGGAGTTCGGCCTGACCTATATGTTCGTCACCCACGACATGAGCGTGGTGCATCACATCTCCCACAACATCAGCGTGATGTATCTGGGGCAGCTGGTGGAGACCAGCCCCGCCAAGGAGCTGTTCCAGCAGACCCTGCACCCCTACAGCAAGGCGCTGCTCTCCGCCATCCCCTCCATCGACATTGACAAGCCCAAGCAGCGCATCCAGCTCCACGGCGAGCTGATGAGCCCCATCAACCCGAAGCCGGGCTGCCGCTTTGCGCCCCGCTGCCCCTATGCCACCGAGGCGTGCCGGCAGCCCCAGAAGCTGGAAGAGGTGCTGCCCAACCACTATGTGGCCTGCTGCCGGGTGCGGGAACTGAACCCCGACCTGTCCCAGGCCGCCGCCCCTGCCGCCGCGGCGCAGTGAGCCAGGCGAAAAGAACAGCTATGAGCTTTTATCATCGACATCGACGATTAAGAAGAAAGGAAGCGCAGTATGAGCCATGATACGCTGAGAGCCGGTGCAGGCAGCGCCGCGCTCCACTTCCCGGCGGATATGTTCCCCACCGACGGTTTCCGGGGCGTACACGACGCGCCCCATGTGCGGCTGCTGGTGCTGGACTGCGGCGTGCGGGTGGCGATTGCAGCCATGGAGCTGGTGAACGTGCCGGAGGACGCCATCGAGCAGTGCAAAGCCGTCATCAGCGCCCAGACGGGGACGGCGCTGGAGAATATCTGGATCCACGCCACCCACGCCATCACCACACCCCACGCCCCCAGAG
>JAJQFX010000046.1 GCA_021200895.1 Clostridiales bacterium
TGCAGCCGCCCCTACAAAAAAGGTAAAGATTTAGGCTTCACACTCTAGTAGGGGCACTGGTCTCCGGTCTGCTGATGGTGGGAAACTTCGCCTCTGGCCTGATGGAGGACGGTACGTTGCCCGCCCCTGTGGTGTGGGTGATGCTGGCGCTGGACTTCTTTCTGGCGGCGCTGGCGGCGACCCTTCTCTTCCCTCCCCTGTGCTATCAGCGTCAGCCCCTGGCCCAGCGGGTGCAAAAGGGCCTGACCCTGCTGGTGCAAGCCCCCCTTCGCACCCTAGGCGCTACGCTGGGTTTACTGCTCTAGTGTGCCCTGTTGGGCAGCCTGTTCCCCGTCAGCGTGCCGCTGTCGGCGGCGCTGGGCTTCTGGCCCCCTGCCCTGTATGTGACCCAGCTCCTACGGCCTGGCCTGCTGGAGCAGTACGGCCAGCAGGAGGTGCCGCCGGAGCGGGAACCCCCGGAAGTCGGACCCGGCCATTACACCATGAGCCAGCGCACCGAGATTTGGTGGCGGCGGCATTGGGGCGTTGTTCTGGCAATCGTAGCTGTCCTCTGCCTGGGTCTGGGCGTGATTCAGACTGTGACCAGCTTCCGGGAGCCGGATGTTCAGGTGGCCTTCGTCCAAGCAGACTCTCTGCCGGACAACGTGCTCTCCGCCCTGGAGACCTCCCTTGGGAACTTGGTAGGCGATTTGAACGGCAACGGCGAAGTGGTGGTGCAGGTGAACGACTATCAGGTGGTCTTTGACGGCAGCGCCACTGACTCCGACGTGCAGACCGCAGGTTCCACCCTGCTGGTCACCGATGTCGCGGGCGGGGAGAGCTGCCTGTTCATCGTGGAGGACGCTGACGGCTTCCTGGAGTTGTACGCCGACCAGATGGACACTGCCCGCACCGCCACCTGGGCAGACTCTCCTATCCTCTCCGCCCTGGACGCCGGAACCTACTCCACCGTGGAGGATATTGACACCGACCTCACTGGCCAGGAACTGCTGGCGGAGTATACTGTCCTCCCTGCGGCGGGAGCGGACAGTGATGTCCTAGCCCTGCTGCTGGGGGAGTAATGTACCACCTGCGGAACTGTACCGGGTGCTCCGGGGACGCTGTGCTGCGCTCGCTTTCCTGTCAAATATATCTACTTTACAGCAGCAGTGCATCCTCGCAACGTTCTATCTATCCAAGCTGCTTAACGTATCAAAAACCTCCTGCGTTGACTTTGTTTCATTTCCGGTCAACGTTAGGAGGCTTTTTCGGCTTGACAGGGAATTGCATGGGGTCCCTGCCTGATGCCTGTCACCAGTGCTGACGCTGACGCAAACCTGTATTTCGTATGCCAACAACATATTGACTTTGGCAACCTTTGTTTTATAATAAGAGTGAGGTCATAATCATACATCAAAGCCGAGGTGAGAAAATGTCATTCCAGCTTCGAGCATCCATCCGTTCTATCCTGGCCGCTGCAGCCTTTCTGTGCTGCACCGGGTGCGGGCAGGCCGCCGGTTCCGACCCGACAAGTGCAGCGGCCTATGAATCCTCCGCATCTATCGCTGCGGAATCTGTGGCGCAGCCGGAGGCGTCCCCCGAACCGCAGGCAGAGGTACAGCCCTGGGAACCGGAGCAGGCTGTCACCATTCTGTCCTCATTTTCCGCTTCCGCAGTGCCTTCCATGGCAGACCTGGGGGATGGACGTGTGTTCTGCTGCTGGACGGACTTCGCCACAGACGGTGAGGACTGCGGCACCGGCGTCTGCATCGTTGACCTGGCCGCTGATGCAGTGGAGGACTTCGCCTTGTTCGACCAATATCTGGAATATGAACGGATGTTTTCAGACGGCAGCGCCCTCTTTGTCTCCTATACGGAGGACTGCTTCTACCTGATGGATGAGACGTTTACCCTCACAAAGCTGGATACCCCCAACACAGACGGGCAGTTCTCCGCTGACCGCAGTTTGTACTACTACGATAAGGACGGCTTCCTGTATGCGCTGAACCTTGCCACCGGCGTGGAAACCTGCATTCCGCTGGAGTACGATTTCCGCCTCGCCTCTCTGAGCAGCATCGATGCGGACGAGGATTATTTGTTCTGCTGGGTGCGGACATCGCTGTATTCCTACGACCAGTGCATGGCCCTGGTAGACGCGGCAAGCGGCAATGTGCTGCTGTTAGACCCGAACCTGTCTGATGTTGCTTGTGTCGACGGCTCCTTTTGCAGCCTGGAATGGGTGCCTGACACCGAGGATTGCCAGCTGTTTTACGGGGCGTTGGAAGGAGATGAACCGCTGCATCGCTATACCATCTCGGCGGCAGAAGGCACATACTTTGACATGACGCTGCTCCCCTTTTCTGACTACGCCTTCTCCACGACTTACACCTGGACGGAGGACAATGTAGAGGCGGAGGAAGTCAGCAGCCTGCTTTACCGCAGGAATGCGGACGGCAGCGTGGAGGTCGCAGACCTGGAGGAAGCGGGGTTGCAGTACACGCCTTATTCCTTCGTATACCTGGCGGAGCAAAACCTGATTGCCGTCGGCTTTTACGCTGACGACGGCAGCCGCATGGCAGTTTTAGACCCGGAGCAGTTGACCTTCTCCCCTGCCGGACAGGCGGAAGAGGTCAGCGCGGCGGAGCACATTGACAGCGAGACTCTGGCAGCCTATCAAGCCGAACTCGCTCCCGTTATTCTGCCCGATACGATGTCTGACGCACGGGCCAAGGCGGACAAACTAGAGGAAACCTACAGCGTTCATATCCTACTGGGCGCTCAGTGCGCAGGGGCCTGCGACGCTTCCGAGTTCGACGTGACGACCACGGACGAAATCGGTCTGGCGGATGAGTGCGCCGATGTGCTGGCTGCCCTGGACGAGCTGGAATCTGCGCTGGTTCTGTATCCGTCAGATTTCTTCGCCCAGTTCCAGACCGAAACAGGGGAGGACGGTGTCTACTTCTTGCTGACCGGCGCCATCGGCAGCGACCGGAATATGGATGTAGCCGGATTCGAGTACGGCATGGAAGGCCGGGAATACATCTGCGTAGACATCACCGAACCGAGTTACGCCTTACAGCAAAATTTCTGCCACGAGCTATGGCACGCGACAGAAAACAAAATCTTTGACACTGATTTTTACGGATTTTATGACGGCTCCTGGGACGCCTGCAGCCCTGATGGGTTTGAATATTACTACTCCTATGATTACCTGGACTATGCCGGAGATGCCCAGGCATACACCTACTTTGGCGGTGCAGAGGAGGTCTACTTTGTAGACAGCTATGCCCAAAGCTATGATAAAGAGGACCGAGCCAGAATCATGGAGTACATTATGACAGACGATGACACGGCCCAGGCCCTGATGGCATACCCCGCCATGCAACAGAAGCTGCAAATCATGTGCGACGGCATCAACGCGGCGTTTGACACGGAGGAATGGACAGATGTGCGCTGGGAACAATACCTGGACACAGCCACAAGCGATTAGAAGGAGGCTCTGCGATGAGCAATAACAGGAACTACCATTGGCAAGGCAAGGGTACCCGCGCACAAATCGCCGAGGCCCGCACGAAGGAGATGGCGGAGCGCTATCGCCAGGAAATCAGCACCTGCGTTGCAAGGACGCAGGTATATCGGGGCCAGGTTCCCAGTGCAGCCTTGCAGGAATCCCCGGCCGGCTACACTGAGTTATTGGTGCCGCTGGACAGCGTATCCGCCGCCTATCAGGAACGGCATGGGAAAACCGCCATTCTGAACTTTGCCAGCTACCGGCACCCCGGCGGCGGGTTCCTCTCCGGTTCCCGGGCGCAGGAGGAGTGTCTGTGCCACGAGAGCTTTCTGTACAACGTCCTCTCCCAGTATCAGGATTACTATGCTGAGAACAGTAAAACCCTGAATCGTGCATTATATACGAACGCGGCGCTGTATAGCCCTGAGGTGATGTTTGAACACAACGGCGAAGCTGTGCCGTTTGATGTTCTGACCTGCGCCTCTCCCAATTTTGGCGTTGCAGAACGGAATTATGATGTGACCAGAGCGGAAAACAGCGCCGCCCTCCGAAGCCGCATACGCTTCGTGCTGGACATCCTGAACGAGCAGGCCGTCAATACGGCGATCCTCGGTGCCTTTGGCTGCGGCGTGTTCTGCCAGGACGGTACAGAGGTGGCAAAGCTGTTTCGGGAGGAAGCGGCCCGCACAGTCTGGCAGGTGCCGGTGAAGCTGGTGTATGCGGTCATTGACAGCGCACGGGGCGGAAACTATCAGAAGTTCGCGGAAGTATTGCAATCAAACTAATGCAGAAAAGGAGACTGTACGATGAAGCTATTGGTTGTTGTGGATATGCAGAAGGATTTTGTAGACGGTGCGCTGGGTACTGTGGAGGCAGTAGCCATTGTCCCCAAGGTGCAGGAAAAAGTCCTGGCCCGCCAGGCGGCGGGCTGGACGGTGGTATTCACTCGGGACACCCATACGGAGCAGTACCTAGACACCCAGGAGGGCCGGAATTTGCCGGTGCCACACTGCATTCAGGGAACGCCCGGCTGGGAAATCATCCCGGAGCTGCCCACTCAGGGCTGCAAGGTGCTGGATAAGCCCTCCTTCGGCTCCCTGGCGCTGGCCCAGTATGCCGCCAATTTGGAGGGACTGGAGGAAATTGAGCTGGTCGGACTTTGCACAGACATCTGCGTCATTTCCAATGCGCTGCTGCTCAAGGCCGCCGTCCCGGAGGTGCCGATCCGCGTGGATGCCGCCTGCTGCGCCGGGGTCACTCCCGCCAGCCACGCCAATGCCCTGCGCGCCATGGAAACGTGCCAAATCAAGGTGCAATGAATCCCGGCGCATCATCATTTACAAGTTTATCAACAACGCTACCAGCCCTTTCTGGGGGCTGGCAGTCTTTTTTGCGCAAACGCTCTGATTTTCTATCGCTTGTCCTCAAAATTGCAGATTTGCATGGCGACGCCATCCTCCATCACCTGAAAGCCGAAACGCTGATAGAAGGCGGCGTTTTTGCGTTCCTCCGGCATGATTTCGATGTAAAGGTAGTGTTTGTACTTTTCCCTGACCAGCTCGACCATATGCCCCGCAATGCCCTGGTGCTGATAGTCTGGATGCACCAGTACATAGTGCATATAGGCCACCAGCTCGCTGTCGTCCAGCACCCGCGCCAGCCCCACCAGCGTATCGCCGTCCCAGGCGGTGATGACGGTGGAGGAGTACATCAGCGCCTTATGCAGCCTTGCGGGATATTGGCCGGACACCCAGCCCACGGACAGGAACAGGGCCTGCACCTGCTTGGCTGTGAAGTTCTTCTCTTCTGCGTAGGTAATCATAAAATTCTCTCCTTAGGAATGATGGTCGCAGTTCCGGCAGGAGACGGGTTCCCGCCGCCTGCCAGCGTGTAGTATAGCAGAGATGCCGGAAGATGGCAAGGCAGGCGCAAGATTTTCCTCTGCGTCAATCACAAGAAAAAGTTGATTTTTATGGGTTAGCCCACCACTTTGCGCACAAACAGGCCAATCTTTCCGATATGTCCTTTCCCTTCCCCGCAAAAAGAGCCTGCATCCGGTTTCCCGGACGCAGGCCCATAACCTTTTATCTTCGCTCTCTATTTTAACACAGCCACCACCACGGCATCCCAGGGGCAGTTCGTCCCGAACAGGGCGGCGGCAGCGGGCCGCTCGCCCAGCACCACCCGGTCCCCCGGCTGGCAGCCCAGGGTGTCCATCGCCACCAGCTCGCCGCCCTGGGGATGGTGGGCCGCCAGCAGGGCGGCCCCTTCGGGCAGGGGTACGCTCCGGGCCAGAGGCAGCGCCCTGGTCACCTGCGAGAGTATCATGGTCATTCCTCCTTGCACGGAGGTAGTTTTGCCATGATTCTCCACCCTTATTCATTCATCACGAACTGGCTGTTGTAAAGCTGAGCATAGAAGCCGTCCTGCCGCAGCAGGCTCTCGTGGTTCCCCTGCTCGATGATGTGGCCGTCCTTCATCACCAGAATCACGTCGGCGTTCTGGATGGTGGACAGGCGGTGGGCCACGATGAAGCTGGTGCGTCCTTCCATCAGCCGGGCGAGGGCCGCCTGAATCTTCTGCTCAGTGCGGGTGTCGATGGAGGAGGTAGCCTCGTCCAGAATCAGCATGGGCGGAATGGCCAGCATGACCCGGGTGATGCACAGCAGCTGCTTTTGCCCCTGGCTCAGGCCGCCGCCGTCCTCCGGAATCACCGTGTCGTAGCCCTGGGGCAGGCGGCGGATGAAGCTGTCGGCGTGGGCGGTTTTGGCGGCCATGACGATTTCCTCGTCAGTGGCGTCGGGGCGGGCCATGGCGATATTCTCCCGAATGGTGCCGCTGCGGAGCCAGGTGTCCTGCAAAATCATGCCGTAATTCTTCCGCAGGCTGCTCCGGGTCATGCCCTGGATGCCGACCCCGTCCACCCGAATCTCACCGCTGTCCACATCGTAGAAGCGCATCAGCAGGTTGATGACCGTGGTCTTTCCGCAGCCGGTGGGGCCGACGATGGCCACCCGCTGCCCCGGCTTGACGGCCAGGTTGAAGTCTTCGATGAGCTTCTTCTCCGGCGTGTAGGAGAAGAACACATGGTCCAGGTTCACCTGACCCTGGGCGTGACCCATCTCCACGGCGTCGGGGGCGTCGGGTGCCTCCGGCTCCTCCTCGATCAATTCAAAGAGCCGCCCCGCGCAGGCCAGTGCGTTTTGCAGCTCGGTGATGACCCCGGAAATCTCGTTAAAGGGCTTCGTATACTGGTTGGCGTAACTCAGGAAGGCGGAAAGGGTGCCCACCGTCATGCTGCCGCTGACCACCGCCAGCGCCCCAAACACGCCCACCCCGGCATAGACCAAGTTATTCACAAACCGGGTGCTGGGGTTGGTCAGGGAGCTAAAAAAGGTGGCCCGGAGGCTGTACTTCTCCAGCCGCCCGTTGATTTCATCGAACTGCTCCAGCGCCCTGTCCTCATAGCCGAAAGCCTGCACCACCTTCTGACCGGCAATCATTTCGTCAATGAGAGCGGTCTGCTCCCCACGGGTCTGGCTTTGCAGCTGGAACATGGAGTAGGTACGGCTGGCGATGAAGCCCGCCACCACCAGGGAAAGCGGGGTCAGGCACACCACCACCAGGGTGATGCCCACGTTCTGGGACAGCATGAAGCCCAGCGTGCCGATGATGGTGATGATGCCGCTGAACAGCTGGGTGAAGCCCATCAGCAGGCCGTCCCCGAACTGGTCGGCATCCGCGATGACCCGGCTCACCAGCTCGCCGGAGGTGTGCCCGTCCAGGTAGGACAGGGGCAGCTTCTCAATGGTGCGGATGGCCTGGGCCCGAAGGCTCTGGACGATGCGATAGGTCAGATGGTTGTTGCATAGGTTCATCAGGTATTGCAGCACACCGGTGGCAGCTACTACCACAAGCCCCCGCTGCACCAGCTTCAACACGCCGGAGAAGTCCACTTCGCCGGGGCCGATAATCAAATCCACCGCCTGCCCCGTCAGGATGGGGAGGTAAAGCGTCAGCGCTACCGTCAGCACCGCCAACGCCAGGGACACGATGAGCAGCAGCATACGGGGCTTTAACTCCCGCAACACCCGTTTCAGCACCGCCATCTGATTATACTTGGAGTTGGACTGCTTTTGCTTGTTTGCCATGGTCACTGCGCCTCCTTCCCTGCCGGCTTCTGGAATTGGGTATAGTAAATTTCCTGGTACACCGGGCAGGTTTCCAGCAGCTCCCTGGAAGTGCCGATACCCACCGCCTTGCCGTCCTCCAGGACGATGATTTGGTCGGCGTGGGCCAGGCTGGACGCTCGCTGGGAGACAATAAACACAGTGGTGTTCTGGATGGAGCGCAGCGCCTTGCGGAGCGCGGCGTCGGTGGCGTAGTCCAGAGCGGAGGCGCTGTCGTCCAAAATCAGGATCTCCGGGCTGCCCACCAGCGCCCGTGCAATGGTCAGCCGCTGCCGCTGTCCGCCGGAGAAATTCCGGCCGTTCTGGGCCACCACGGCATCCAGGCCGCCCTTGCCCTTCACCACGTCCTCCGCCTGGGCCAGCCGCAGGGCCTCCCACAGTTCCTCGTCCGTGGCGTCCTCATTGCCCCACTTCAAATTGGAGCGGATGGTGCCGGTGAATAGCACCGCCTTCTGGGGAACGATACCGATTTTCTTCCGCAGTTCTGACAGGGGATAGTCTTTTACATCTATCCCGTCCACCTGAACGGAGCCGACGGTGGCGTCATAGAACCGGGGAATCAGCTCCACCAGGCTGGACTTGCCGCTGCCGGTACCGCCCACGATGCCGATGGTTTCTCCCGGCATGGCAGAGAAAGTCAGGTCGGTGAGGCTCTCCGCTCCGGCCCCCCGATAGGTCAGGCTGACGTTTCGGAAGGAAACCGCAGGGGCGGCACTCTGCGTCTCCGGCGCCTCCTCCGGCGCGCCCATGCCGGGCTCCACCGCCAGCACCGCAGCGATTCGGTCAGCGGAGGACAGCGTCTTGGACAGCTGATTGATGAGGTTTGCCAGCTTCACCAACTCCACCAGAATCTGCGCCATGTAGTTCACCAGGGCCACGATTTGCCCCTGGGTCATGGTACCGGCCTCCACCCGGAAGCCGCCCACATAGATGATGACCAGCACGCCCAGGTTGATGATGAGATAGGTCAGCGGGTTCAGCAGCACGGCTACGCGGCCCACCCGAAGGTTCTCCTGGGTCAGGGCCTCGTTGCCGGCGTCGAACCGTTCCACCTCGGCGTCCTCCCGGCGGAAGGCCCGCAGCACCCGGACGCCGGTCAGGTTCTCGTGGGTGATGCCCAGCACCCTGTCCAGCTTGCCCTGCACCCGCTTATAGCCGGGGATGGTGATGCCGGTGATGCCAAAAACCGCCCCCGCAATCAGGGGGATCACCGCCGCCACGATGAGGGCGCACTGCCAGTCAATGGTGAACGCCATAATGAGCGCCCCAAAGACCACAATGGGGGAGCGGAGCAGCAGCCGCAGGGCCATGTTGACGCCGCTCTGCACCGTGTTGCAGTCGCTGGTCAGTCGGGTAATTAAGGTGCTGGTGCCGATGCGGTCCACTTCGCCAAAGCTCAGATGCTGGATGTGGCGGAACAGTGCATGGCGCACCTTCGCGCCGAAGCCTACGGCAGCCTTGGCCGCAAAATATTGGGCAGTGACAGCGCTGGCCATGCCCACGACCGCCAGCAGCACCAGCACTAGGCACATCCGGTAGATATAGGGCCTATCCGCTTGGGCGATACCCACGTCGATGATGGCCGTCATCACCAGCGGCACCAGCAGGTCAAAGCAGGCTTCCAGCAGCTTGAACAATGGTGCCAGTATGCTTTCCTTTTTATAATCCTTCAGGTAGACAAGTAACCGTTTCACAATTGTCCCTCTCCCCCGCGCCAACCGGCGCACAGTTTGGTCTCTCTATCTGATAAACAGGGATGCCCGTCAGTCGTTAAAAAAACGTCCAGACAAATTCTGCCCGGACGTTTCATCGTTGTGACAAATAGGGGTTCCGCTGATTATTCGGTCTGGCTTACAGATCCAGCTTGCCTACATAGTCCTCATTGATGACGTAGTAGGCGGCGTTCTCCTGGGGCTTGAGATAAATCTTGCAGCTCTTCACGGCTACACGGCCCTGCTCGGCATGGAAAGCAGCCTTGGCAGCCGCCACCAGGTCGTTGACGTTGGCTTCCTTAAAATCATACTGGAGATAAATTTCCGGCTTCAGAGGGGCGGAAGCCTTCTTGGCGGCATCACCGGCAGCCTTGCGGGCCTTCTTGACGGTGGGCTCCACGGCGTCCATGCCCTTCTTGGCGGCCTTGCGGGCCTTCTTGACAGTGGGCTCCACAGCCCCGGCAACGGCCTCAACAGCGTCGGAGGCGGCCTTCACGATCTCATCATTGGTAATCTTAGCCATTTTAAATCACACAATCCTTCCTAATCAATGCGTTCATGTAGCTGCGCCGGGCTTTCGGTTTGGCGTATGCCCTGACCGGAGCGCCGGTTTACGCAGTTTTGCGTTCAAAGTGGGTTACAACACTGCCCGATAGCAGAGTGCAGGAAAATGGGAAACCCCAAGTTCCATAAATCATTCCTGATTTGCATCATTATTATATCCCCATTGAATAAAACTGTCAACGGCGAAATAGCAAAGTTTTGCCTTGAATCCTCCTTATTTTTATCATTCTATTCAAATTTTGCCGAAAATTCCGTCGAATTTCAAAGGGAATCCTGGGTCTGCGCCGTAGTCTCTGGCTGCAAAACGGTGACAATGTATCCGCCCAGATTGTCCTCAGAAACGACGGCTGAGACGAACGCCTCCGGCAGCAGCAGCGTCTCCCCTTCCTGGCGGGAAATCAGATAGCTTCCATACTGGTACCAGACGTCTGCCTCCAGCGAGGCGATGTATCCCTCCAGGGTCAGGTGATTTCTGGAGATGAGTTCCGCATGGGGCGCACCCACATAGCGCAGGTGCCACGGCTCATAGCTGATGCCTGTCTCCTCCACCCCGTAGAAGGGATAGCGGATGATGAAGCCATACTGCCAGCAGCTTTCATTGACATACTGCCCCGCCTCGCTGTCCAGAAAGCCCATCCCCGCATAATAGGGGACGTGCACATCCAGCGCCAGCCCCACCTGATGCTCGCTGGTGTTCAGCGGCGCGGCCACATCGCCATCTTCCTCAATGGTCTCCGCCTGTTCTTCCGCCGTGCGGTAGGCGGAGCGGATATAGAGGTGTTCGTCAAACCGTTCCAATACCTCCGCAGCCAGCCGACGGTAGGCCTCCGTCACGCAGCGGTTCATCTGCACGTCCGTGTCCCCATAGCAGACGATGTCGGCGGTAAAGTTCTCTGTCAGGGGATAGTCGCTGTTCACCAGCAGCAGGGACTGGTCGAAGCTGACCCGCTCGTCCGCCTGTAAACCCTCCACGGTCCACCCCTCCAAGGCAAGGCCGTCCGCCTCGGTCAGCTGCACACCGGGCTCCGCGTAAACGGCAATTCCTGCAAGCAGGCGGTAGCGCCAGCTTGGCTTATAGTACAAGGCTGCCGAGGCCAGCAGCACCAGCGCCGCCAGCAGCAGAATGGCGCTCCGCCATATCCTCCTGTTATGCTTTTGATTTTTTGTCATATCTTCCAACCGCCCCTTTTTACTGCTCCCATGATACACCAAAAACGGGCGGAGCGTTTTAAAAATTCCTTAAGATTGCGAATCGAGGCGTTCTTTTGACCCAGTTTCCCCTTCACAAAAAGGGGCGAATGACCGGCGTTCTCGTCACCTGGCAAGCACAAAAGAAAAGAAAGCACAGAAAATTCTGCGCTTTCCTGAAAAAACTATTGACAGCGATTGGAAACTGCGGTAAAATAAATCGTTAATGTGGATATTGTGCCGCCATGTGTCCCTCAATCTTCCTGCTAACAGGATACCACGTTCTTCCCGAAAGCGCAAGAGGAGATTGGGGAAAACGCAAAATTCCATTCCACTTATCCGGGCGTGTCAAACAGTTTCGGGCGGGTCGGTTTTGTGAATTTTGCCAAGTCCATTTGTCACCTTTGCCAGAAAAGTGGCAAGCGAAATGAAAAACGGAGTGTGAAGCATCTATGGTCAAAGACGTCTACTTCGGCAACACCCTGCGAAAAAGCTTTGCGCGGAAACAGACTATCATTGATATGCCTGCCCTGCTGGACATCCAGAAGCAGAGCTATCAGTGGTTCTTCGATGTTGGCCTGCGGGAAGTGTTTCGTGATGTCGGCTGCATCACGGACTATCAGGGGAATCTGGAGCTTTCCTTCATTGACTACTCAATGGACGAGCCGCCTAAGTACAACGTAGAAGAGTGCAAGGCCCGGGACGCAACCTACGCCGCCCCCATCAAGGTGCGGGTGCGCCTGCGCAACCGGGAAACGGAGGAAATTAAAGAGCAGGAGATCTTTATGGGGGACTTCCCCATTATGACGGACGGCGCTACCTTCGTCATCAACGGGGCGGAGCGGGTCATCGTCTCCCAAATCGTCCGCTCCCCCGGCATCTATTACGGCATCGAGACCGATAAGGCCGGTAACATCTCCTACACCACCACGGTCATCCCCTACCGCGGCGCGTGGCTGGAGTATGAGACGGACTACAGCAATATGTTTTACGTCCGTATCGACAAAAACCGCAAACTCCCCATCACCTGCCTGCTGCGGGCCATCGGCCTCAAGACGAATGAGGAGATTTTGGAGGTCTTTGGCGAGGACGAGCGCATTGTCGCCACCCTGGAGAAGGACACCTGCAAGACCTATGAAGAGGCCATGCTGGAAATCTACCGTAAGCTTCGCCCTGGCGAGCCTCCCACGGTGGACTCCTGCGAGACGTTGATTCAGAATATGTTCTTCGACCCCCGGCGCTATGACCTGTCCTCCGTTGGCCGCTATAAGTTCAACAAGAAGCTGGACATCGCCCGCCGCCTGAACGGCCAGACTGTTGCCCAGCCCATCATTGACCCCTGGACCGGCGAGGTCATCGTCATGCCCGGCGAGGTGCTGACCCGGGAGCGGGCCACTGAGCTGGCAAAGCGGGGCGTCAACGAGGCCGTCATTGAGGTAGACGGCCAGCAAATCAAGGTCTTTTCCAACAACATGGTGGATATGACCCCCTATGTGGACTTTGACCCGGAGGAGGTGGGCATCTCCGTCCCCGTCCGGTTCACCGTCCTGAAGGAGCTGCTGGAGCAGTACTCCGGCGACGAGCTGAAAGCCCAGGTGAGGGCCCATGTGGACGACCTGGTGCCCAAGCACATCATCGTGGACGATATGCTGGCCTCCGTCAACTACCTGAACGGTCTGGCCCACGGCGTGGGCCATAAGGATGACATTGACCATCTGGGCAACCGCCGCCTGCGCTGCGTGGGCGAGCTGCTGCAAAACCAGTTCCGCATCGGCTTCAGCCGGATGGAGCGGGTCATCCGGGAGCGCATGACCATTCAGGATCTGGACATCGTCACCCCCCAGTCCCTCATCAACATCCGCCCGGTCACTGCCGCCATCAAGGAGTTCTTCGGCTCCTCCCCTCTGAGCCAGTTCATGGATCAGACCAACCCCCTGGCCGAGCTGACCCACAAGCGCCGTATCTCCGC
>JAJQFX010000150.1 GCA_021200895.1 Clostridiales bacterium
CGGCAGATGGGTATAAGCGCCAGGATAACCCATCCCCCAGCGGGGGGACAGCCGCCAGCGGGTGCCCACCGGTTGCAGCCGCCGCCGGCGGAAGTAGATGTAGGGGGCCAGGGCGGCGTCCCCCACCGGGGCGTCCACCCCCCCCCAGACCGCCTGGAAGAACCGCTCCCTGGGGATCACTTCCCCAGGGGCTTCCATCAGCAGTGCCAGAATGTCCAACTCCCGCCGGGTCAGGGTGCAGCGCCCGGCGGGCCCGGTCAGCGCCATGGCCGCCAGATCCACCGTCAGGTCGCCTGCCGACAATTTGGCGGCCTGCTTCCCGCGGCGGCGCAGCATGGCGTCCACCCGGGCCAGCAGTTCCGGCATGGCGAAAGGCTTGGCCAGATAATCGTCCGCGCCGGTCTCGAAGCCGTCCACCAAATCCTCCGTCCGGTTCAGGGCGGTGAGCATCAGCACCGGTGTCTCCACCCCTGCCGCCCTGACCCGGCGGAGCAGGGTCAGCCCGTCCAGACCGGGGAGCATCCGGTCTAAAATGCAGCCGTCATAGCCGCCCCGGAGGAGCAGGGCCAGGCCCTCCTCCCCGTTGGCGGCGGCATCCACCTGATAGCCCCGGTTCCGGAGTTGGTCGGCCACCAGGCCGGAGAGTTGTAAATCGTCCTCGATGAGCAGGATATTCATAGAAATCACCCCGGATGCCATTATATCAGAAACCGCCGGGAGAAACCTCAAAGAAACCTTAAAATTTCTGCCCATTTTTAGATTCATTTTAGGTACGGCGGGAAAATCTGCGGTACAATGAGGGCACCACAGCCACCCACCGCCGGAAAGGAGCCACCATGAACCGGAACCGAACCGCCCACCCGCGCCTGCGGCAGCTAAAGGCCGCCCTGCCCTTCCTGGTCCCCAGCCTGACGGGGCTGTCCGTCTTTGTGCTGATTCCCTTCGGGGACACCGTCCGCCGCTCCTTCTGCAACGCCATGGGAAACCGCTGGGTGGGGCTGACCAACTACCGCCAGGTGGTCGCCAACAGCGCCTTTCAGCTGGCGGCAAAAAACACGGCGAAGTTCCTCTGCATCTGCCTGCCACTGCTGCTGGGCCTGTCCCTGGCGATGGCGCTGATGGTGCGGGCCCAGAACGCCAGGGGCGGCGTATTCCGGGGTACCTTCCTCCTCCCCATGGCGGTGCCGGTCAGCGCCATCGTGCTGCTGTGGAAGGTGCTGTTCAGCGACAGGGGACTGGTCAACGGCGCGCTCGCCGCCCTGGGCGGGGAGCCTATTTCTTTCCTCAGCACCAACGCCGCCTTCTGGGTGTTGGTGGCTACTTATCTCTGGAAAAACGCCGGGTACGACATGATTCTCTGGCTGGCGGGGCTGGACAACATCTCCAAAGACCTGTACGAAGCCGCGGCCGCCGACGGCGCAGGCCCCCTCCAGCAGTTCCGCTATATCACGCTGCCAGAGCTGCGGCCCATGACCGGGGTGGTGGGGCTGCTGTCCCTCATCAACAGCTTCAAGGTGTTCCGGGAGGCGTACCTGGTGGCGGGGAACTATCCCCACGAGAGTATGTACCTGCTCCAGCACCTCTTTAACAACTGGTTCCTGGATTTGGACATGGGGCGGCTCACCGCCGCCGCCTGCCTGATGGTGCTGGTGCTGCTGGCGGTCATCGCCCTGGGGCGGCGGTATTGGAGGCTGGACGAGGGATGAGGCAGGTGAGACGGGCCGCGCTGTACGCCGCTCTTTTTGCACTGGCCCTGCTGATTTGGTGGCCGCTGTGGTTCATCGTCATGGGCATCTTCCTCCCTGCCGACGAGCTGAACGCTCTGCTGGGGCCGGTCTTTGCCGACGGGGCGGGCTACGCCCGGTGGTTCCTGCTGCCCACCTGGCCCACGCTGTCGTCTCTGGCGGAGCTGCTGCTGGACACGCCGGAGTTCTTCGCCGTGTTCTGGAACAGCTGCAAACAGGCGTTCCCCCAGGCCATCGGCCAACTGCTGGTGGGGGCTCCCGCGGCCTGGGCCTTCGCCCGGCTCCGGTTCCCGGGGCGGCGGGCGCTGTTCGGGGTGTATGTGGTGCTGATGCTGCTGCCCTTCCAGGTGACGATGGTGCCCAGCTATCTGGTGCTGAACCGGCTGAACCTGATGGACACGGTTTGGGCGGTGATTCTGCCCGGCATCTTCTCCACCTACCCGGTGTTCATTATGGCCCGTGGGTTCGAGGCCATCCCCAGCAGCGTCATCGAGGCGGCGGAACTGGACGGGGCGGGGCGGTTCACCATCTTCCTGCGGCTGGGGCTGCCCATGAACCTGTCCGGCCTTATCTCCGCCTTCGTGCTGGGCTTTCTGGAGGCCTGGGGGGCTGTGGAGCAGCCCATGGCCTTCCTGGAGTCGGCGGAGAACTGGCCCCTGACCCTGTACCTGCCCCAGGTGGTGCTGGACAACCTGGGGCTCTCCATGGCGGCCAGCTTCATCGCCCTGCTGCCGGCGCTGCTGATTTTCCTGTTCGGGCAGCGGTATCTGGAGCAGGGGATTTTGCAGGGGGCGGTGAAGGAGTAACGTTCGCTCTTAGCTTTTAGCTATTAGTAGCTAATCGCTTTGATACATCCACCCAACCATTTAAGGAGGAATCACCTATGAGATTGAAAAGATGCCTTTCCCTGACGCTGGCCCTTTCCCTGCTGCTGACCCTGTGCGGCTGCGGTCTGGGGTCGGCGGGCAGCGGCACCGCAGACCTGAGCGGCGGCACCGGCCGCTATGTGGAGACGGCCATCACTCCGGAAAGCTACGCCGCCTATGCCGCCGACGCGGATTATATCGACTGCCCCGCGCTGCAATTCGGCGCGGACGGTACCATCGACCTGGTGGCGGCCTTCTACTCCTGGGCATCCGAGGGGAACCTCACCGCCGACCGCACAGTCTGGTACCACTCCGAGGACAAGGGGGACACCTGGACGGAGCAGGAGCTCACCGGCATCCGGGATGGAAATTTTGTCGGCTACTGGTACTTCGGGACGGACGGCGCGGCCTACAGCTGGTCCTATGTGACGGAGTACGACGAGGACACCGACAACTACACCATGCAGGCGGTGCGCATCTACCGCCAGCAGGACGGGGAAACCACCACCACGGACTATGCCTTCTGTGACCCGGACAAGCCCATCAACGGCTGGATGCAGTGCGGCCTCTATCAGGACAGGTACCTGCTGTTCAGCCTGCAAACGGAGGCCGGAACCACCCTCTACGCCATGGACATCACTGATGGGGAATTTCTCTGGTCGGTATCGTCGGACTACTATGGCCTGGACTTTGCGGTGGCCGGGGACTTGGTCTACGTCAGCGACGGCGCGGAGCTGAACGATTCCTACAGCCTCAGCGACGGGACGCTGCTGGAGGAACTGGATGTCTCCGGCATGGCGGAAAACGGCTGCGACCTTTCCGACTGCCGCATGACGGGGCAGGGCAGCTATTACTTCCTGGACGAGGACAAGAACTTCTGCATGGGTATCCTGGGGGCCAGCCTGAAGGAAATCGTCCTGGATGCCACCGAGTACCGCTACAGCGCCCAGCTGAATCTGCTGAATGGCAGCGATGATATTTATGTGGCGGAGGACAACACCATCTTCATCAACGCCCGGAGCGATGAAGCGCCCCTGAACCTCTACCGCTACGACTATGACGCCGACGCCACCTACGGGGCCACCACCCTGACCGTCTGGGCCCTGGAGGACAGTTCCACCATTCGCCAGGCCATCTACGCCTTCCAGGAAAGCCACCCGGAGGTGGAAATCGACTTCCAGGTGCAGGATTACGGGGAGTACAGCGAGAGCGGCAAGACCCTGAACGATGTCCTCACCACCCTGAACACCCAGATGCTGGCGGGGAGCGGCCCGGACGTGCTGGTGCTGGACAGGGTGGACTACGAGAACTACATCGCCCGGGGCGCGCTGGAGGATTTGAGCGACCTGGCAGAGGGGACGGACTTCGTCGGCGGAACGGTGTCCGCCTTCCGGCAGGAGGACGGCGGCTACTATGTCCTCCCCGCCCGGTTTACCGTCCCCCTGCTCCTCAGCAGTCAGGCGGACACCCCGGACAGCCTGGAAGCCCTGGCGGAGGCCGTGGCCCAGGCCGGGGCGGACGAGCCGTGCCTGGCCACCGTCTATGGCGAGCTGGTGCCAAACCTGATGGAGGCCAGCGCCGCCGCATTGGTGGACAGCGATGGGGTGCAGGCGGACGATCTCCGCACCTGGCTCTCCGCCCTGAAAACCGTCTGCGACACCTACGGCTACTTTGCTGAGACGGATGAAATCACCACGGGCTTTGAGGAGGTCATTCCCGGCACCTATGACTACGGCAACCTGAACGCCTGTGTGGAGAGCGACGCCTACACCTGGCTGAGCAGCGCCAGCCCCTGGGGGCTAACCACTCTGGACGCGGTGGAGGATCTCATCATGGCCCTCTCCACCTGTGAGCGCTACGGGAAGGACGCTGCCGGCTTCACCGTCACCCAGGCCCCCGGCCTGGTGGAGGGCGCCTATACGCCGGAGGTGCTGCTGGGGGTCAGCGCAGGCAGCGGCGCAGCCGATACGGCAAAGGAGTTTGTGGCCTGCGTTCTGTCCCTGGAGGTGCAGCAGTACACCTATGGGGACGGCCTGCCCGTCCTCCAGGAGGCCATGGAGCAGCAGCTGGACTATTTCACCGCCCCGGCGGCGGAGTACGGCTGGGACCTGGAAGAACTGCGGGCGCTGCTGGACAGCCGCACCACCCCCTCTGTGGCCAGCGAACTGGTGCTGGAGGCGATTTACGGCGCGGCGGAGCCCTATTGGGCCGGGGAGCTGACCCTGGATGAGGCCGTGGGCCAGGTGGAGGACGCGCTGGCCCTGATGCTGGCGGAGCAGTAATGCGGCTTCGCCGCGCATTCAGCTGTCAGCCCTTGGCTTCTAGGGAACCTCTGAACAAATGCACTTCGGCGTCTTGCGGTAAATTTCCGCCGTAAATGCGTTGCAAAATCTTGAAATCCGTCAGGATTCCTGCGCTTTTGCGCCTTTTTACGACGCAAATTTCCTCGCAATCCGCTCTCGTCCATTTATTCAGAGGTTCCCTAGCTTGAGCGTGCTTCGTTTTCTATACTGCGCTTTTGGCCAGCAGCACCTGACTAACGCTAACGGCTAACAGCTCATATCAACCAAAGGAGAACCCTATGAAGCTGAAGAAAATCACCCTCCCCCATCTTCCAAAAGGAGCGGAGGAGGGCGGCCAGGGGAAAGCGGCCTGGCGCATTGCCGCCTTCTTCCTGCTGATGCTGGCACTGACCCTGTTCGCCCGGGGGATGGCGGGGGCAGCCCAGACTGCCGTCACCACCCAGACCCCCAGAGCCGCCACGGTGACGGAGACGCTGGCCCTTTCCGGCACGGTGGAGAGCCAGAGCGTGGAGGTGCTGACCCTTCCGGACGGCCTCACCGTTCAGTCCGTCCTGGTGACGGAGGGGCAGACGGTGCAGGAGGGAGACGGACTGATTCAGGTGGACACGGACACCATCGCCCAGGCCCTGACCCAGGCCCAGGGGGAGCTGGACAAGCTGAACCTGCAACTGGAAGCCTATCAGGAGGAGGAGACGGCGGATGAGTCCGCCCTCTCCTCCGCCCAGACCGCCTATGACCGGGCAAAAGAAGACGCCGCCAGCGCGGCCTCCGCCCAGTCCACCCAGGTCAGCCGGGCGAAGTCGGCGGTGAGCGAGGCGAAGTCGGCGCTGAGCGATGCCAAATCCGACCTGAAAGCGCTGAAAAACCAGCGCTCCGCCCTGAACAGCACCATTACCCAGGAAAAGGAAACGCTGGCCGACCTGGAAGGTCAGCTGGCGGAGGCGGAGCAGACGGCGCAGGCCGCCGAGGATGCCTCCGGCGTCACGCCGGAGCCGGAGGCCGTCAGCGCCGAGGTCAGCAGCCTGGAAGCCCAAATCGAGGCGCTGGAAACCCAAATCACGGCGGACGAGGAGGCCCTCGCCTCCTGTGACGAGCAAATCACCTCCGCCCAGGAAGCGGTGGAGAGCGCCCAGGCGGCGGTGGACGCCGCGGAGGAGGCGCTGGAGGACGCCAACACGGCGGCCTCCGACAGCAGCCGCAGCAGCCAGCGCACCCTGGAGGACGCCCAGACCGCCCTCAGCGAGGCCCAGGACAGCCTCGCCCAGGCCAAGGCAGCCGCGGAGACCCAAAACCTGCAAAATCAGGCGGAGGCGCAAATCCTGTCCGTCACCATCGCCCAGCAGGAGGCAGAGGTGGCCGCCCTTACCGCCCTCCAGGACAGCGGCGGCGTGCTGACCGCCCCCTATGACGGAAAAATCGTCTCCCTCACCGGGGCGGCAGGCGGCTCCTCCGGGCAGGTGGAGGTTCAGCTGACGGCGGAGGGCGATAGCTATGTGCTGACCCTCACCGGCAGCGTGCTGGCGGAGGTGCCCGACGGCGCGACCCTCCAAGTGACCCAGGGGGATGCAGAGACGTCCGTCTCCATCGCCGCCCTGGTGCAGGACGGCGGCACCGGGACGCTGACCGCCACCGCCTACCTGACCGGGGACTGGATGGACGGCGACGCCGATGTGACCGTCACCCTGTCCAGCAGCCGGTACGAGCTGACCATCCCCATTGGGGCCTACCATGAGGACAACGGCGGCGGCTTTGTCTATGTGGTGGAGGAGGTGGAGTCGGTGCTGGGACTGCGGTACCAGATCCGCCGGGAGGCGGTGACGCTGCTGGCCAGCAACAGCGAACTGGCGGCGGTGGACGGCGTCCTCAGCGGCGACAGCCTCATCGTCACCGCCGCCACCCGCTCGGTGGAGGATGGCGAGTATGTGAGGATGAGCGTATGAGGCGGGGCAGAACGAGCCGCCTCCTGTGGGGGCTGTTGCTGCTGGCGTGCATGCTGCTGGCCTGGCGCAGCGCCGAAGGGATAGGGGACTGCTACCCCTCCGTCTCCCTCCGGCTGGAAACGCCGCTGACGGCGGAGCAGGCCGGGGCGCTGGAGGACACCTCCTACACCGTCACCTGCTGGTGGGAGGAGGACGGCTCCGCCGAGACGGCATACGCCGCCTGCGCCGCCCTGGCCCTGCGGTATCACGGAACGCTGGGGGACATTCAGCGGTTCACCTTCCTGGACGGCGGGGAACCGGGGGCCCTCCAGGGGCAGGCTGGCATGGTGTCCAGGCCGCTGGCGCTGGCGTTGTGGGGCAGCACCGATGTGGTGGGGCAGGAATTTCTCTGGAATGGGGAGACGTGGACGGTCTCCGGCGTGTTCCGCAGCGGGGAAGCCCTCCTCTGCCTGCCCTCGGAGACGGCGGCAGGAGCGGTCTGCCTGGAGCTGGCCGGGGACATCTCAGACGACCCGGTGGGGGCGGCCAGCGACTTTATGGCCCTCGCCGGGCTGGACGTGCGGGCGGGGACGGTGTACGGCCCCCAAATGGCTGCGCTGCTCCGGCTGCTGAACTGGGTGCCCCTGGCGGTCTGCGGCGTCTGGTGCCTGCTTGCGCTGAAAAAGCGGTACCCCATTCGGCGGCTGGCCCTGCGCCGGGGTCTGTTTTGGGGGCTGGCGCTGCTGGCGGCGGCGCTGGTGCCAGTGGGCATGGGGCATCTGCCCGGCTGGCTGACCCCGCCCCAGTGGAGCGACTTCGGCTTCTGGTACCGCCTCTGGGTCGCCGCCGGGGCGCGGCTGGAGGACTGGTTCCGGGTCGCGCCCCTGTCGAAGGACGTATCCGCCAAGGAAACACTGCTCTGCTGGGCCGTGGGCTGGGGCGGCAGCCTGCTGTGCTGGAGCGAGTGCCGATACCTGGCGGCGGGGGCAGCGGTTCGCCCCGACGAGGCGTCCCGCGCCGGGAAGGAACCAAAGCAGGCGGTTTGAGTGCTCAAACCGCCTGCCTCCGTTTTTTCGTCCATTCGTCTCCGCCCTCCCCCGGCGCGGAGCCGTGTCACAGACAAATACGCGCAAAGCGCCCCTCCAGCGGCTGGGGGAAGGATGCCGTTGGAGGGGTGTGGAGGTAGGAGATTGTCAGGTTTGTATGCGCTTACGCATCGGTTCGATTGCCGTTTCGCGCCGCCTCACCTTGCACAGGTGACGGCAAAGCTGGCGTAGTACAGGCTCAGGAACTCTCTTACGGCTTCAAAAAACTTCTTCATGGTAATTGCCTCCTTTGATGCAGGTGTGGGTTGAATGGTTGCTTCCTTTGATGATTGTATTATACCGCCTTGACAGCGGCTTGTAAAATACATATAATAAAACCATTGCCATACCTTTAAAGTATCATACAGGAGGGAATTTATGGAACTGCGACACATTCGGTATTTCCTGGCCGTGGCGGAGGAGATGAGCTTCACCAGGGCGGCGGAAAAGCTGTGCATTGCCCAGCCGCCGCTGAGCCGCCAAATCAGAGACCTGGAGGAGGAGCTGGGGGTGCAGCTATTCCTCCGCAAGCCCCACGCCCTCCAGCTGACGGATGAGGGGCAGGTGTTCCGGCAGTACGCCGTCCGGGTGCTGGACCTGGTGCGGCGGTCTGAGGAGGATGTGCGGGAGATGCAGACCGGGCTTCATGGCGTGATTTACCTGGCCACGGTGGAGGGCCACGCCCCCAAGCTGTTCTCCCAGTGGATCGCCGGGTTCCAAAGAGAGAACCCCCATGTCACCTATAACCTCTGGAACGGCAACTCTGACGACGTGCTGAACCGGCTGATGAAGGGGCTTTGCGAACTGGCTATCATCATGGAGCCCCACAACGCGGAGGGGGTCTACTCCGTTCCCGTCTACAGGGAGCCGTGGATCGCCATGATCCCGGCGTCCTGCCCCCTGGCGGAAGAGCCGGGGGACACGGTGGACTTTCAGCGGCTCACGGAGTATGACCTTATCATCCCCTCCCGGGAGTCCCGATTGCAGGAAATCACAGACTGGGTCGCTTCCCCGGAGAAGAAGCTAAAGGTTCGGTGCCGGATGTCCCATATGCTCAACGCCTATGAGCTGACCCGGCAGAACGTGGGCATCACCCTTTACCCCGCTTCCGCCAACATCGGGACGGACGCTTCGGTGTGCATCAAGCGGCTGGTGAACCCCGCCGTGACCGCCTCTTACGTCCTCATCTGGGATAAAAGCCGCCAGCTGTCCCACGCGGCGGAGGCGTTTTTGCGGTATATTCAGGCCCAGTACGCGGAGGTTGCGTTTCCGTGAGGGGGCTGAAACCCTTTTCGTCAATGATTCAAATCAAGCGCACACAGTCTGTTTCTTTCCGCTATGGACTTCCTGAGCCTTTCGGTCAACTCCATGACAGCACGCAGGTCTTTCGCTGACACCGCAGCTTCCAATTCAGAAATTCCGCGATTGATTTCCTGCTCTAGATTGTATGCCGCCATATTCGTTCCGGAGGGGCTGGCGTGCAGCAGGTCATAAACTCTCTCCACTGCCTGGTATGCCTTTTTATCATCAAGTCTGTCCAGCAGCAATTTCACTCTTGACGCTGCATTTTTGATATAAAATATGTCTTCCGCTTGCTGTTTTGTGTTGTCGTATGTAGTTTGGTTCCAAATCACTTGGAACAGCAGCCCTACTGCGTACATACCGGCCAGGATGACCTGTATAACGAGCGCTAGCTTCATCTTATGCGGCCAAATCAATATAAAAAGCAAACCCACAACAAATTCTGCAAGAAAATAGAGTGCGGAAAAGAAATCAAGCGCAGCCTCGTACACAGCTGTGGGGTTTATCTTGAAAAAGCCGGCCGCTACTGTCATGCAATAGGCGAAATGGATAAAACCATATGATAACCATACCGAAACGGGATGAGCAAAACCTCCCAACAGGAAAAAAACAAGATTAAAAACAACGATAAAGATTGACTTCAGCATCAACCATAAAACGGTTCTCTTCTCCAATCTCTCATACCTCACATTCTGTTTAGGATTTCCGCTTTTTTCGCATCATATTCAGACTGTTCAATCAGTCCCGCGTCAAGCATATTTTTCAGCTTTGTCAAAACCTCCAATGGGTCTGATGTAGTCTGCTCGTATTTCTTCTCCTGCGGCGTGGGAAAAGGATTGCCTGTCGGAGCGACCATCTGCTGCGCCATAGTCCCAAACGCACCGCCTGCGCCAAGCCCCATGCCCAAAGCTGCACCCGTGGCAGCAATCCCGCCGGAGCCGGGATTCTTTGCTATATCTTTCAGGATTGCCGCAGACTGGAGTTTGCCCCAATTATCTCCTAGAATATCAAACGCTGCCTGTTCCGCCTGCGCCGTGCGCATTTTGGCAATGGCCTCCATCCCAATTTCATCGTATTTTCTTCTGAGTTCATCATCGTCAATATCAATGGCGGCAATGGAAAAGCTCCTGCACCGCAAACCGTACTGCGCAACCATTTCATCGATATAAGGTTCAATGGCCGCTGACAACTCATCCAGTCTGGCATCAATACCGAGCAGTTCCGTTTCTGATTCCTGAATTCCCCTTGCAATGACGGATCTGATTTTGCTTTGAAATTCGTTGATAAAATATTTATTGAGGTCTGCCTGCCTCTGATACGGGATGTTATTCCCTAACAGTTTTTCAAGGAACATAACGGAATTGTCAACCTGAATTTTGTAGGCTCCCCGCGCTCTCAGGCGGGTGGCAATTCCCAACAGCTTATCCCTGACCTGAATCGGCGACGTAGTACCCCAGAGTATTTCCGTGCTGTGTGCTTTGCGCACAAAGTAAACCACACAGTTAAACGTACTGATGCCGCCGGTGAAAGCGTTTCTAAGCCTGCTGATAAACGGATAATTCTCGGTAGAAAGATGGTACGTCCCACTTTCAAATACACGCTCAACCGTTCCGCCCTTGATAAAAATGGCTTCCTCCCCTGGCATAACGATTAAAGTGGAATTTGTATTAAAGTCTTCCTCAGGCTGCCTCCAGATGAGGAGCTGCCCCTGGCCCGAGTTCTTTATAACGTCTGCCCAGTGCTTTTTCCCGCCCACATAGACGGTTTCATTTGAATTCTTCGCAAAAAAAGCCATGATGTCACCCCCTGATATTTCTGATTGCTTGAAGAAAAACCGCCGCATACATTGGGCTGTCATGTATGCCGACGGTTTTCTTCTGTGAAGCTTAATTTTCTTTGGAAAAAACAAGCATATTGAAAGTAACGCTCTCTGTCGCGCTGCCGATGCCAACGATGGACAGAAGTGCGGCCAGGCACCCCTTGTTCTTCGTAACGGGGATTTCCTGAATCATCTCAAGCTCCCATCCGCCAACAGCTTCCCGGTCAATGATTGCGGCATACTGACGAACTGCATCTGCATAACTGTCGTCTTTCTTGATGACCAGCCCAATCGGGCCTGCAACGGTTTTATATTGTTTCATAAAGTACCTCCTGCTTACGTTTTACTTTTATATAAAGCGAAGAGCAACCCTCTCTCCGTTCATATCCTTTCAACCAGCTTATCCAGTGCTTTCCGAATCAGGTTGCTTGCCTGGCTCTCAGGGGGAAGCCGCCTGGCCAGCCACGGGCTGATACGGTAATAAATGCGGATAAATATTCTTCCACAAAAAGTTTTGGACAGATATTCGTCCCTGAACCGCCGCAAAGCAAACACCTCGTTGCAGTCGTAGGAGCCATAAACGGCAGTTGCGATATAGCAGCCGGAAGAACCGTTATTGTCTTTCTGGTCAAAGTCGCCGTTCTTTGCCGCCTGAATGAACTGAATGTTTTCCGCGATTGCCTGCCTGTATTGCTCTGCGATGTCCTCTGGCGCATATTGAATTGCGCGGTTCGCGTATTTACTGATGGTATTCTGCATGATAGCCGCCCGTGTCAAAGGCCCACTGTTGCCGTATTTATCCCGGTACTGGTAATACGCATCAAAATAGGCATTACAGACATATAGCCCCCACCACGCCTCATGGCAGTTCGGCTTGATGTCAATGATTTGATAATATAGCTTTACTGCCTTTTCAGGGTTCTCGTTTTCAACGGCAGCTTGCGCAGATGCCAGCAGGCTTCTGGCGGTTGGCAGCCCGTCAATCGTAATGACATCTATAACCTTATATGGGGTGTGGCAAAATTCACATTCACCAAATCCGTTCAGGTCAAGGTCATCTACTTTAATTTTTCCTCCGCAATGAGAACAAATCGCTGGCTGTATCGCCATAATAACTCTCCTTAAGGGTTATCCTCGCCGCCATTGGGATAATGGCAACGCAGCAGCCGATCCACTCCTTTTATCAGCCCTGGCAATAACCCGTATTTCTGAATCGCCTGAATCATATAATCCGAACACGTCGGCACAAATACACAGGCACTCCTAAGTTCCTCCGGCGCATATTTCTGATAAAGTAAAATAAGCCAAAGAATCGTCTTTTTTGCTCTGAATATAACAAAAAACAAGAGGAAAACAGCGCTATAAAGCCAGGAAACAGAGAACGCCATGGAAAGCGTCAGCATAAACGCAAATATGACCAGCACAGATAACAGCTTGACAAGCCCCCTGACGGGATTGATATTGGGGCGGTGAAGCGGAGGCTTGTTTGCTTCCAGCGAATCATTCAGAATCAAGATAGCCTTCCGCATACTCGCTTCTCTTGATGTGTCTATAGTGGCTTCATATAAACCCGTTTCCCGCTCCTCTTCTCCCATAGGTCAACTTCTCCCATTGAAAAAAACGAAAAGGTGTACATT
>JAJQFX010000180.1 GCA_021200895.1 Clostridiales bacterium
CTTGTCCCGCAATCAGGTGGTCTATCAGGCAACAGACGATGTGACTTGATACCTGCTGAGACTGCCGCCCATGGCGGCTGGGTAACTTTCTGCTTTTCCTTTGGTCGTGCTAATCTGAGTTTCAGTGCGGAAACGCATTTTTTAGAAAAACGAAGATAAATCCTTAAGTTGATGACATTGCCTTTCAGGGGAGCCAATGACGTAGCGGTTACAACTTACCTCTTGCCGCCCCTGAAAGGGGAGGTGGCGCGCAGCGCCGGAGGGGTTGTTCACCTCAGGTAATACCTTTGAATTACCACCACCGCCAGATAAGGAGGCCGCCATGTCCTACCTCACCACAGCGCTGACGGCGCTGCTTTCCATCGCGGCGCTGTTCGCCCTGACCAAGCTCATGGGCTGCCGCCAGGTGTCCCAGCTGAGTATGTTCGACTATATCAACGGCATCACCATCGGCTCCATCGCCGCGGAGCTGGCCACCGCCCGGGGGGAGGACTTCTGGCGCTGGCTCATCGCCCTGGTGGTGTACGCCCTGGTGGCGCTGCTCCTCAGCGTGGCCACCAACAAGTCCATCCACCTCCAGGGGTGGATCACCGGCCGCCCCCTGGTGCTGCTGCAAAACGGCAGGCTGAACGCGGCAAACTTCCGCAGGTGTCGGCTGGGTGTCAGCGAGTTTCTGACCCAGTGCCGCATCGGGGGCTGGTTCGACCTGGAGGGGCTGGACACCGTCCTGATGGAGGCCAACGGCTCCCTGAGCTTCCTCCCCAAGGAGGGGCAGCGCCCGGCCACCCCCGCCGACCTGGGCCAGGCCCCCGACCAGACCACCGTGCCCCTCAGCGTGCTACAGGACGGGCAGGTGTTGTCCGGCAACCTCCGCGCCGCAGGCCATGACGAGGCGTGGCTGGACAGGGCGCTGACCGGGCGGCAACTGGGGCGGGGCGACGTGTTCCTGGCCTATATCGGTCAGGGCGGGGCGCTGCGCATCTTCCCACGGGAGTAGGAAAGGACTTTTGGGATACTTCGCATTTCATTGTATCATAGCTTCGCATATGATACAAGGTTATTTCCCTTCCGTCCCAAGAGAAATTTTTGCGTCATCTTATCATTCGGATGTGTTATATCTCGTAAACCCGCTTTCCCTGTTTTTTCGCCGTTTCCGCAAACTGCGCTGCGCCGCCATAAGCATGACGAATATAGGTCACAACATAATCCGCCCGCTTTAACATCCATCGGTTCCGCCAGGAAATGGCAAAGCGTTTTGGAACCGTTTCTATTCCCTCCGGCAGCATGGTTTCCTCACTGTGCAGGTCGCGCAGCGGGTCGGCCTTTCCGGGCATATAGGCCAACACTACGCAGAAGTCAATGGCGGGGTAGTCCTCTTTTAGCGCCCGAAGCACGCTGCGCACTATGCTGTCAAACCGGCCCTGATTCCCAACGTAAAACCGTGTCACACCCTCCTGCTCAATGAGCTTTATCAGCAGCGCTCGCAGCTGCGGTTTCACAGATTCCGGGCAATCCCGGTGTCCAAAGAAGGTGCAGATAACCGTCTTATCCATAACGTTTCTCCTCCCCCGTAACGCAAAATTTTCTCGGCCTCGCGGCAGTGTTGACCAGTATCGCGGACAATATTTTCCAAGATTATAGCATAGGATAGGGTCAGTTGCAACCAATACTGGTCAATACCTGTGCGGGGTGAGGAAATGGAGCAAAAAATTCGGCGTGACCGCAACATGGGCGGCAATCTGCGCAAGCTGCGTACAGCCCATGGCGTCTCCCAGGAAAAGCTCTGTGCCGAGCTACAGCGCCGGGGCTGCGACATTGGCCGCACCACCTATGCAAAATATGAGGCTGGCGAGTTGAATATCCGGGCCAGTGTCCTGATAGAATTACGAAAGATTTATCACTGCACCTATGACGACTTCTTTGAAGGTCTGGACGATACAGAGAACGGGGGATAGCTGCCACTCCCGAAGCATAAATACAAAGGAACAGAACGCTTGCCAACGCCCCAGGGCGTCCGGCAGGCGTTCTGTTTGTTTGTTTTTGCCCCGGCCCTTTGCGCCTTTTGCGGATAGCCGGACGCAATTTTCTTCCCAAAGAGGGTAATTCGGCCTTCGTTTTTGTGATTTTCACTAAGAGGATGGGCAGCTGTTCCGGCGGCATCGAAAAATTCCTTTGAAATTCATTCCGATTTTCCCAATTTTCTCGTTTTATTTGAATTTTCTGGCAGCATTCCTCAAAAATCAAGTTTGATACCTAATTCCACAAACGGACAAGTTTATCCCACGTCGCAACATTGTCAAATGTTTTTCCGGCGGGTATACTTATGGTAATCTCCTTGAGACATGAGTGCTCCGGGAAATTTCACATTTTAATAGGAGGAACACCGTAATGAAACAACTCAAGAAACTGATGGCGCTCCTGCTGGCTCTGGCGATGGTTCTCGCCCTGGCCGCCTGCGGCTCCGGCGACGATTCCAGCGGCTCGTCCGGCTCCGGCAGCGCAGATGCCACCCTGGACAGCTCCGCCGAGCTGGAGGTCTGGATCTGGGACTCCGACCAGCAGGACGGCATTCAGGAGATCTGCGACCTGTTCACGGAGGACACCGGCATTGCCGTCAAGGTCAACGTGGTGACCTGGGACAACTACTGGACGCTGCTGGAGGCTGGGGCCTCCGGGGGCGACATGGCCGACGTGTTCTGGATGCACATCCTGGAGGCGGACAAGTATATGTCCAACGACATCCTGCTGGACCTGACCCCCTACATCGCGGCGGACGACGGCATCGACATGGCCAACTACTACGAGGGCGCTGTGGAGACCTTCACCTATGACGGCAAGTATTACGGCATCCCCAAGGATCATGACATCAACGTCATCCTCTACAATAAGGCCATCTTTGATGAGTACGGCTTCGACTATCCGGACGAGACCTGGACCTGGGACACCTTCTACGAGGTGGCCGCAGGCATCACCGAAGCCAGCGGCGGCAGCGTCTACGGGTCGGCCATGAACACCACCAACGATCAGGACAGTTGGTGGAACATCGTCTACGCCATGGGCGGCAGCATCATCTCCGAGGACGGCACCACCTCCGGCCTGGATTCCGATGAGACTAAGGCCGCCATGGAGTTTGTGGGCAAGCTCATTGACGATGCCCTCGCGCCCCAGTCCCTGGTGTCCGAGAACGGCACCAGTGGTCTCTTCTCCAACAACCTGGTGGCGATGATTTGCCAGGGCAACTACACTCTGGCTGGCTTCACCGATTATGACGGCTCCGAGAACTACGCCACCGCCGTCCTGCCTTACTACGACGCCAACGGCAACGGTCAGTGCGACGACGGCGAACGGGTGACCATCTACAACTCCCTGGCCTGGTCCGCCTCCGCCGCCACTGCCCATCCCAATGAGGCCGCCGCACTGGTGCTGTGGCTCTCCAGCTACGATATGCAGGTCAAGCAGGCCGAACTGGGCGTGACCCTGGCGGGCTATGTAGGGGCTGACAGCGCCTATGCCGACGCCATCTCTGCCAAGGGCATCGACGCCTCCGCCGTTCAGGTCATGAACGACACCGCCACCCTGATTTCCTACCCCCACAGCTACAACACCACCACCTGGCAGAACTACTACAAAGAAAAGCTGGTAGCAGCCTGGCTGGACACCTCTCTCATGAGCAGCGTGCTGGATGACTGTGCCGCCTATATGAATGACATTCTGGCAGCGGAGTGACCCCCGCCTGAGCTTTCTCCCCCGGCCGGGGCTTCCCTCCGCCCCGGCCACCTATGAACGGAACCCTATGGAAAGGAGCGCATATGGCTAAAGAAGCAAAAGTGAAGATGTCCAAGGCGAAAAAGAACGAAGCCATGTGGGGCCTGATTTTTGTGGCCCCCACCATGCTCGGCCTGATCGTCCTGAACTTCTATCCCATCGTCTACACTGTCTATCAGTCCTTCTGCAAGACCGGCGACTTCGGCAGAGGTAATACCTTCATCGGCCTGACCAACTACCAAAACGTTTTGACCAGCTCCGAGTTCTGGAGCAGCTTGCTGAACACCCTGAAATATGCTATCATTGAAGTGCCCTTCGGCATCGGCATCGGCCTGGTGCTGGCCGTCCTGCTGAACCGGAAAATCAAGTTCCAGAGCGGGTACCGCATCATCTTCTTCCTGCCCATGGTGGCGGCCCCGGCGGCAGTGGCCATGGTGTGGAAGTTCCTGTACAACCAGCAGTTCGGCCTGCTGAATAACCTGTTCGGGCTGAACGTGGCCTGGATCTCCGACACCAACATCGCCTGGATCTCCATCGGCATCATCGGCGTGTGGTCCATCGTGGGCTATAACATGATCCTGTTCCTGTCCGGCCTCCAGGAGATTCCCCATGACTACTATGAGGCGGCGGAGATTGACGGGGCCTCCGGCATCCGGCAGTTCTTCTCCATCACCATTCCCCTGCTGAGCCCCACCACCTTCTTCATCCTCCAGACCCGCATCATCGGCGCCCTCCAGGTGTTCGACCTGATTTACATGGTGATGGACAACACGAACCAGGCGTTGTCCTCGGTGCAGTCGGTGGTCTACATCTTCTATAAGTACACCTTCACCAACGGAGACCGGGGCTATGGCGCTGCCATTGTGGTCTGTATGCTGGCAATTATCATGGCCATCACCTTCCTCTTGCAGAAGAGCGAGAAGAAGTGGGTCTTTTACAATTAAGGAGGTGTACCCATGGAAAGCTATCAGGCAAAGCAGCGCGCCACTCAGGCGCTGATTCACGTCATCCTCATCCTCTGCTCCATCACCATGCTGGTGCCCTTCCTGTGGATGATTCTGACCTCCTTCAAGACCCTGTCCGAGGCCACGTCAATAAACCCCTTCATCATCTTCCCCTCCAGCTGGAGCTTTGACAGCTTCGTCTCCGTCTGGAAAAACTACAATTTCCTGTACCTCTACAAGAACACCATCCTGATGATTTTCTGGCGGGTGGTCTGCGCCGTGCTGACCGCCACCCTGGCGGGCTACGCCTTTGGCCGTCTGAACTTCCCCGGAAAGAACGTGCTGTTCTCCCTGATTCTGATTCAGATGATGGTGCCCAGCCAAATCTTCATCATCCCCCAGTATGTCATGGTGACCAGCCTGGGCTGGACAAACACGGTGGCCGGTCTGGTCTTCCCCGGCGTGGTGACCGCCTTCGGCACCTTCCTGCTGAGGCAGGGCTACCAGGGCCTGCCCGGGGAGCTGGAGGAGGCCGCCGCCATCGACGGCTGCAACATTCCCCAGCGGTTCCTTCACATCATGGCTCCGCTGACCCGCTCCTCCATGGTGAGCCTGGGCATCTTCACCGCCGTGTTCGCCTACAAGGACTTGATGTGGCCCATGATCGTCTGCACCGAGGTGGAGCATACCACCCTGTCCGCCGGTCTTGCCAAAATGCAGGGCCAGTACAGCTCCAACTATCCTGAGCTGATGGCCGCCGCGCTGATGGCCTGCATCCCCATGATTGTGCTCTATCTGGTGTTCCAGAAGCAGTTCATCGAGGGCATCGCCACCTCCGGCAGCAAGCTGTAACCTTCCAGGATTCCCTGACAACTCATTCTCCTTTCACCCCTGCCTCCGGTGGCTTCCCCTCTGCCGGAGGCAGGACATTCCGACTGACTACACACGCCGCCCCAAGGAGGTGCCCTCATGGCAAAGATGCAGTTTTTCTTCAAGGCGGGGCAGTACCGGCTGTTCGAGATGACCTATCGGAACCGGCAGACCGAGTCCCTGTATCTCATGGGCTGCGGCATTGAGAAGTGCCGCCCCGACTACACCTTCGGCCCTGTCAACCGGCCGGGCTACCACTTCCATGTGGTGATGTCCGGCGAGGGCTGGGTAGAGGTGAACGGGGTGCGGCACGCCGTCCACGACGGGCAGATTTTCGTGGCCAAGCCCCATGAGGTAACGAAGTACGGGGCCAGCCATACCAACCCCTGGGCCTACTGCTGGATCACCTTCGGCGGGGAGAAGGCCCCCTACTATCTGGAGCAGGCCGGATTCCCGGAGGGGGTCAACCTCCGGGACTGCAACACCGACCCCGCCGACTTCAGCTCCCTGATTTCCGACCTGCTGGACCGGACGGAGCTGAACCTGACCCACGACCTTTGGCGGCTGGGGGTGCTGTACCAGTTCCTGGGCCTGGCCATCCGCTCCGGCAGCGGCGCGGCCCGGAGCGCTCACTCAGAATATGACCCCAATGACTATGTGCAGCATGGTCTGACCTATATACGCAACAACTTCGCGTCCATGAAAATCGGAGAGGTGTCCTCCTCCATCGGCATTGACCGCAGCTACTTCACCAAGCTGTTCACCCAGAAGATGGGCATCTCCCCCATGGATTACATGATCCTCCTGCGGATGCGGGAGGGTGCGCGGCTGCTGGCGGAGACCAATCTGCCGGTGGAGGCCATCGCCAACATGGTGGGCTACACCAGCGTCCAGTCCTTCAGCCGCATCTTTTCCAAGCACTTTCATTGCAGCCCCAGAGCATACCGCCAGCAATCGGAGGAGTCGCGGGTGCATCTGGAGTGCCCGGAGGGGGAACTGCTCCCCCTGGACGAATAAAACCACACACGGAGGACACCCGGCATGAGCATTTCTTTTCAGGAGAAAGAACGCATTTTCACCCTGCAAACCCACAATACCACCTACCAGATGCAAATCGACCCCCTGGGCTACCTGTGCCATCTGTACTACGGCCCCCGGACAGCGGGAAGCCTGGGGCACCTGTACCGCCCGGCGGACTTCGGCTTCTCCCCCAACCCCTACGCCAGCCGCTACGCGCCCCAGCACAGCCTGGACACCATGCCCCAGGAGTACACCGGCTGCAACACCGGGGACTTTCGGGTCAGCTGCCTGGCCGTCTCCGGGGAGGACGGGGCCTGCGGGGCGGCGTTGCGGTACGTCTCCCACGCCATCCTTCCCGGCAAGTACGCGGTGGAGGGGATGCCCTCCGCCTTCGCCGGGGACGGGGAAGCGGAGACGCTGGCAGTCACCCTGGTGGACGAGGTGACAGGGCTGGAGGTGGAGCTGTACTACGGCGTGTTTGCGGAGCGGGATGTCATTACTCGGGCGGCCCGGCTGCGCAATGGCGGAACGGCGGCCCTGACGCTGGACAAAGCGGCCTCCCTGTGCCTGGACTTCCCCTTTGGGGACTGGGACCTCATCCACTTTCAGGGGCGGCACAACATGGAGCGGCAACTGACCCGCACCGCCCTCACCGGCGGCATCCAGACGGTCTCCTCCCGCCGGGGAGCCTCCAGCCATCAGCACAACCCCTTCGTTATCCTGGCCCGGCGGGACGCCACTGAGGACTATGGCGACTGCTGCGGCCTGATGCTGGTCTACTCCGGCAGCCACCGGACGGACGTGGAGCGGGACCAGACCGGCGGCACCCGTGTGGTCATGGGCATCCAGGACGAGTTATTCCGTTGGACTTTGGCCCCCGGCCAGAGCTTCCAGACGCCGGAGGTGCTGCTGACCTTCTCCCACCAGGGGCTGGGGCAGCTCTCCCGGAACTACCACCGCTTCCTCCGGGGGAACCTATGCCGCAGCCCCTGGGCGAAGCGCCGCCGCCCTGTGCTCATCAACAACTGGGAGGCCACCTACTTCAATTTTGACACGGAGAAAATCGTCTCCATCGCCCGCCAGGCCAGCGCCCTGGGGGTGGAGCTGCTGGTGCTGGACGACGGCTGGTTCGGCAGCCGGAACGACGAGAACCACGGCCTGGGGGACTGGTTCGTGAATGAGGAAAAGCTTCCCGGCGGGCTGGACGCTCTCATCTCAGAGGTCAACGGCCTGGGGATGCAGTTCGGCCTCTGGGTGGAGCCGGAGATGGTGAACGAGGACTCCGACCTGTACCGCGCCCACCCGGACTGGGCGCTGACCCTGCCGGGCCGCGCCCCCACCATGGGCCGGAATCAACTGGTGCTGGACATGGGCCGGGCGGATGTGATAGAATATCTCTATCAGCGGCTGTCCGACCTGCTGTCAGCCCACAACATCGCTTACATCAAGTGGGACATGAACCGCAGCCTCACCGACATTTACAGCCGCGCCCTGCCCCCGGAGCGGCAGGGGGAGGCGGCCCACCGGTATGTGCTGGGGGTGTACGCCCTGCTGGAGCGGCTCACCGCCCGGTTCCCGGAGGTGCTGCTGGAGGGCTGCGCCGGCGGCGGCGGACGGTTTGACGCCGGGATGCTGGCCTACTGCCCCCAAATCTGGTGCAGCGACGACACCGACGCCGTGGAGCGGCTGGCCATTCAGTACGGCACCTCCTTCGGCTACCCCGTGTCCGCCATGGGCGCTCACGTCTCCGCCTGCCCCAACCACCAGACCGGGCGGACGGTACCCCTGGACACACGGGCCGTGGTGGCCATGCACGGCACCTTCGGCTATGAGCTGGATCTGAACCTGCTGACGGAGGCGGAAAAGGCGGCTGTCCGCCGCCAAATCCAGTGGTTCCACCGCTACTATGAGTTGATTCAGTGGGGAGACTACTACCGCCTCTCCGACTTCACGCAGACCTCTGATTACGCCGCCTGGCAGACCGTCTCGCCGGACAGAGGCGAGGCGCTGGTCAGCGTCGTCATCCCCCACGTCCGGGCCACCACCCCGCTGATCCACCTCTGCTTCCGGGGGCTGGACGAGGGCGGGGTCTACCGGGTGACGGAGTTCGCCGCCTTTGGCAGCGGCAGCGACGGCCTGGCCGCCCAGGAGGAGGGCAAAGAGTACACCGGCGGGGCGCTGATGTACGGCGGATTCGTCCTCCCCCGGCTGTATGGCGACTGCCCCAGCGTCCAAATCCACCTGGAGAAGGTGCAGTGAGATGGATACCCTGAAAACCCGCATGGCGGCGGAGTGGAAGAAGATTTGCGCCCTGCCCCGCAAGGAGCGGCCCGGCTACGTCTGGGATTACTATAAACTGTGGATTTTAGCCCTGGCGGCGGTGTTGGTATTCGCCGTCACCATGACCTGGCACGCCGTCACCACCCCCTCGGAGACCTGGTTCTTCGCCTGCTTCGCCAACGTGGAGGCGAATTTGGGGGAGGGCTCCGACCTGCACACCGGCTTCGCGAAGTACGCCGGATACGACCTGACGGAAGGCGTCCTCCAGTTCGAGGACGAGATTTACTGCAAGCCCGCCACCAACTCCACCACCGGCAGCGCCTATTACGAGCTGCTGACCGCCTATCTGGACGCAGGCACCCTGGACGTGGTGGTGATGGGGACAGACGACCTGCTGGCGGTGGGGGAGGCCGGGCGGCTCATGGATTTGTCCGATGCGCGGATCTCCGCCCTGGCGGAGGAATACGCCGACCGTATCCTCACCGTGGAGGCCGACCTGGAGGACGACGGGGAATTGACCCAGGTGCCGGTGGGCATCGACCTCTCCGGCTCCCGGCTGGATGAGTATTACAGCGACGGCTGCGCCCTGGGCGTCTCTGCCAACGCCCCCCATATCGACCAAATCGCCCTGTTTCTCAGCTATCTCTTCTCCTGAACGGAAACGGAGGTTCTTATGCGATTTTTACGCGGATTTATGGATAACGACAGCGCCTTCGGGCAGCTGATGACCCGCTGCGGCATCCTCATCGCGGCGAACCTGCTGTTCGTCCTCACCCTCCTGCCGGTGGTGACGGCGGGGGCGGGGTACGCCGCCCTGTACTTCACCCTGCTGACCTGCCTGCGGGAGAAGAGCTGCAACCCCTTCTCCACCTTCTGGCGGGGGTTCAGGAGCAACTTCAAGCAGGGCACCCTCTGCCTGCTGGCGCTGGCCGCCCTGGGGGCGGTGCTGTGGCTGGAGCTGAGCTGGTGTGACCAGTTTGACGGGGCGATGACCCTATTTCGCTACCCGCTGATGGCCATCGGCGTGGCGGCTGTCGTGCTGGGATGCTATGTGTTCCCGGTGATGGCGGCCTTCCAGGTCAGCTTTAAACAGCTTTTGATGGATTCGGTGTACTTCGCCGTGAAGCGGCCTGTCACCACCATCGCCGTACTCGTCGCCAACATCGCCCCTATGGCGGTGACTTATCTGGACCGGGGGAACCTGCCCACCTACGCCTTCCTGTGGGTGCTGTGCGGCTTCGCCCTGGTCACCATGTTCAACGCCAGCCTGCTGCTGAAATCCTTCGCCCCTTATCTGGAGCAGCAGGCCGAGGAGGAACCCCCGGCAGAGGGCCACGTCCAAACGGAGCAGGAGATTTTGGCGGATATGAAAAAGCTGGGAATGTAACCATCAACAAAGGAGCAATGTAACATGACAGAGGAGTTTCAGGCCAGGCTGGCCGCCCGCTACGATGAGCTGAAGTGGCTCTGCTGTGAGCTGTACCAGGGCCGGGAGGACACCCTCGGCAGTCTGCTGACCGCCACGGAGGCGGCCTACCAGGCCAGGGCTGAGGCGTTGAAGCAGTCCGACCGGGCCAGGGAGGCCGACCCCGGCTGGTACCGCCAGCGGGACAAGCTGGGGATGATGCTCTACACCAAGCCCTTCGCAGGCTCCCTGCGGGGGGGGTGGAAGGGAAGCTGGACTACCTCCAGGCGTGCGGCGTGAACTACCTCCACCTGATGCCGCTGCTGGAAAGCCCCAAGGGCCGCAGCGACGGCGGCTACGCCGTCTCCAACTTCCGGCGGGTGCAGCCGGAGTTGGGGACGATGGACGATTTGGAAGCCCTGGCCGGGGACTGCCACCGGCGGGGCATTTCGCTGTGTCTGGACTTCGTGATGAACCACACCAGCGAGGAGCATGAGTGGGCCCGCCGGGCCAGGGCCGGGGAGCGGGAGTACCAGGAGCGGTACTTCTTTTACGACAGCTGGGACATCCCCAATCAGTACGAGCAGACAGTGCCCCAGGTGTTTCCCACCGATGCCCCCGGCAACTTCACCTGGCAGGCGGACATACAGAAGGTAGTCATGACCACCTTCTACCCCTATCAGTGGGATTTGAACTACGCCAACCCGGTGGTCTTTCGGGAGATGACGGAGAACCTGCTGTTCCTCACCAACCGGGGCATTGACGTGATACGGCTGGACGCCGTCCCCTACATCTGGAAGCAGCTGGGCACCAACTGCCGCAACCTGCCCCAGGTGCATAACCTGGTGCGGATGCTCCGCATCGTCACCGAGGTGGTCTGCCCCGGCGTGCTGCTGCTGGGGGAGGTGGTGATGGAGCCTGCCCTGGTGGCCCCCTACTTCGGCACGCCGGAGAAGCCGGAATGCCATATGCTCTACAACGTGACGGCCATGTGTACCACCTGGCACACGGCGGCCACCCATGACGTGCGCCTGTTGCGGCACCAGCTGGACCAGGTGGCGGCCCTCCCCAAGGGTTACACCTTCCAGAACTACCTCCGCTGCCATGATGACATCGGCTGGGGGCTGGACTACCCCTTCCTGGCCCAGTTCGGCATGAGAGAGGTACCCCACAAGCGGTTCCTGAACGACTACTATACCGGGAAGCTGCCCTACAGCGCCAGCCGGGGGGCCTTGTACAATGACGACGAGCGGCTGGGGGACGCCCGCCTCTGCGGCACCACCGCCTCCCTCTGCGGCCTGGAGACGGCCCTGGAAACGGGAGACGCGGGGCTGACGGAGCAGGCGCTGGCGCTGGACCTGATGCTCCACGCCTGTATGCTGTCCCAAAGCGGCATTCCGGTGCTGTACGCCGGGGACGAGGTGGGCCAGCGGAACGACTGGGGCTATTTGAACGACCCGGAGAAGGCCGGTGACAGCCGCTACCTCCACCGGGGGGACTTCCGGTGGGACGAAGCGGCGCTGCGGCAGGAGCCGGACACCGTCCAGGGGCGGCTGTTCCGGGGGCTGCGGCAGCTGGAGGAGGCACGGCAGGCTGCCCCCGTCTTTGACGCGGACGCGGACTTTTGGACGGTGGACGCCGGGAACGACGCCGTGCTGACCCTGGGCCGATACAAGGCCGGGGAGAAGCTCTACGGCCTGTACAATTTCAGCCCGGAGCCCCAGACCGCCTGGCTGGCGGAGCCTGGGCCTTACCGCGACCTCCGCACCGGGGCAGAGGTGAACGCCTACGGCGCGGTGACGCTGGAGGGGTACGGCTTCCTGTGGCTGCTGAAACGGGTGTAGTCCGGGGGACGCGCCATCGGCGGCGCCAACAATCGGATAGAAACGCCAACCGCGGCGGGAGCGATGCTCCCGCCGCGGTTGTTTTTCGCTGGGTTGGGTTTTTCGTGCGCCGCTCCGACTAATACTGTCCGGGATGGAGCGGCAGGGCTTGCTTCAGGTCAGGCGACCTTGCCCTTGACGATGTTGTAGGTCTTGCCGTTGTAAGTAACCTTGCCGGTGTAAGAACTCTGCATCTTGCCGTTCTTCACATAGTACCAACTGCCGGAGGAATACTTCACCAGACCGGTGTAGCTATAGTCGATTTTGCCGTTCTTCACATAGTACCAGGAACCGGAGGAGTGCTTCACCAGACCGGTGTAGGAACTCTGCATTGCGCCGTTCTTGACATAGTACCAGGTGCCAGAGGTATGCTTCA
>JAJQFX010000049.1 GCA_021200895.1 Clostridiales bacterium
CCCCTGTCACATTCCCCCGCCTCCCCTCGTATATTGAACCAGCAGCCACAGGACTGCGGAAGAGGGGAGGCGGTTTTCTTGCGCCGCTGTAAGAAATGGGGCCAGTGCCTCATCGGATTGGGGGTCGGCGTGTTGCTGGCCATGGTGCTGCCGGTGGGCGTCATCATCTTTTGCACAGGGGTGGCGCTGATCGTCTTGGGGGTTACCTGGATGAAAGGGCCGTAGTCTGGGGAGATGTAGCAGGGAGGTGAGAGTGTGAAAATCGTCATTATCCGTTCGCCAAAGGTGCTGTCCGGCCTGCTGCGCCGGATATTTCACATGAAAAAGGCGGAGCAGTGACATAACGCCGCCGGACAGGGCATAGGATGTCTCATACCGGACACAGCCTGACCGCTGGGTCTGTATAAGACGGGCCTGCGGCCAGCCGCCGCAGGGGAAGGAGCGTATGCCTTGGAACTGGAATTACTTGATAACGGGTTTCCATACTGTGAAACGGTGCTGGAAACGGTGCTGACCCGGGAGGAGACGCTGGAGACCATCGTGCCGGACGCCTGCCCGGATATTGACGCCGTGCTGAGCACCGAGGCCCACGTCTGCCTCCGGCAGCGGGAAGCGGACGTGGGGGCGGCCCTGTTCGGCGGGACGGTGCGGTGCAGCATCCTCTACCAGCCGGAGGGGCGGCAGGCGCTGGAGGCGCTGGAGACGGAGCTGGACTTCCGTTGCAGCGCGGAGCAGGAGCGCATCACCCCGGACAGCGGCGTTTTTGCCGTGCCGCGGGTGACCTTTGCGGAGACCCGCACCATCAACCCCAGGAAGGTGCTGGTGCGGGTGGGTATCGCCATCGAGGTGCAGGTCAGCCGGACGCAGCGCTGCGCCCTGGCCTGCGGCGTGGCCGACCCGGACAGCTGGAAGCTTCAGCAGCTTTTGACCCAGCGGGAGGGCTGCTTCGCCCTGGAGTACGCCCAGCGGGCCTTCAGCTTCTCCGACGACCTGACGCTGCCCGGCAGCAAAATGCCCATTGACGAGGTGCTGCGGCTGCGCTGCGACCCCTTCTCCGGGGATGCCAGAGTGGTCGGCGGAAAGCTGATTTTCAAGGGAGGCGTGTCGGTGCATCTCCTCTACCGCACTCCGGAGGGCGAAACGGAGGAGGCGGAGCTTGAGCTGCCCGTGTCCCAGGTGCTGGATGTCCCCTCCGCGCCGGAGCAGGCCGCCTTTCAGCTGGAGCTGCTGGTGACCGACTGGAGCCTGAGCCAGCCCTCCCTGGACGGGCGGACGCTGGCCCTGGATTTGGAGCTGCTGGCCCAGGCCATCATCAGCGAAACCCGGCAGCTGACCCTCCTCACCGATGTCTACAGCACCGCCTACGCCACACAGCCCAGGGTGGAGCGGGTCTGCCTGTCCCAGCTGGTGCGCCAGGAGGTGCTGCACCAGTCGGAGCGGGAGCTGGTGGAGTCCGCCGGGGAGGTGCGCCGGGTCTGCGATACCTCCCTCCTGATTGGGGAGACCGGCGCGGCCAGGGAGGAGGGGCAGCTGGTACTCTCCGCCCAGTGCGCCGTGGAGGCCACCTATCAGGAGGCTTCGGGGCGGTATGGGTCGGTGGCCCGGAAGCTGACGGTAGCGGTGCGCGTCCCAGCCCAGGAGGGGGCGGAGTGCCGCTTCACCGTGACGCCTGAGCGGGTGGACGCGGTGGAGACCGGCGGCGGCCTGGAGCTGCGGGCGGCGGTGGCCTTCCACCTGATGCTGCTGGAGCGGCAGCCGGAGATGGTAGTGACGGCCCTGACGGTGGAGGAAGCCAGCGCCGGAGCCGTCGAGGGCCAGCCCTCCATCGTGCTGCGGCAGGTGGGGGCTGGGGAGACCCTGTGGCAAATCGCCAAGACCTACTCCGCCACCCGGCAGGAAATCATGGACGCCAACGGCATGGAGGAGGAGACGCCGCAGGCGGGGCAGCTGCTGCTGATTCCCCGGAAGCGGTAAAGGAGGGGCAGTATGGAAACGGAAAAGTTGTATGAGGACATCGCCCGGCGCACCGACGGCGATATTTACATCGGCGTAGTGGGGCCGGTGCGGACGGGGAAGTCCACCTTCATTAAGCGGTTCATGGAGACGCTGGTGATACCCAACATCGACAATGTGTACCGCCGGGAGCGGGCCAGGGACGAGCTGCCCCAGAGCGGCTCCGGCCGGACGGTGATGACGGTGGAACCGAAATTCATCCCGGAGGAGGCGGCGATGCTGGAGCTGGAAGGGGGCGCACGCTTCTCCGTCCGCCTCATCGACAGCGTGGGCTACCTGGTGAACGGGGCGGCGGGGCAGATGGAGGACGACCAGCCCCGGATGGTCACCACCCCCTGGTACGACCACGAGATACCCATGACCGAGGCGGCGGAAATCGGCACCCGGAAGGTCATTGCGGAACACTCCACTATCGGCATTGTGGTGACGACCGACGGCACCATCACCGAGATTCCCCGGGAGGACTACCTGGAGCCGGAGGAGCGGGCCATCCGGGAGCTACAGGAGTTGGGGAAACCCTTCCTGGTACTGCTCAACAGCGACGAGCCCACCTCCCCCCGGGCAGAGTCCATCCGGGCAGACATCGAGAGCCGATACGGGGTGGCCTGCCTGGCGGTGAACTGCCTGATGCTGGAGGAACGGGACATCACCAACATCATCCGGGCGGTGCTGTACGAGTTCCCCTTGCGGGAGATGGACCTGTTCCTGCCCCCCTGGGTGGACGCCCTGCCCATGAGCCACCCCATCAAGGAGGAACTGTACGCCGCCATCCGCCAGCAGGGGGCCGCCCTCCGGCGCATCAGCAGCGTGCAGGGGGCGGTCAGCGCCCTGGAGGGCTGCCCCTCCATCAGCAGCGCCAGCCTGACTCAGCTGAACCTGGGCACCGGCGTGGTGCAGGTGCAGATTGCTGTGCCCCGGAGCCTGTTCTACGCCACCTTGAGCCAGCAGTCCGGATTCACCATCGGGGACGACGGCGACCTCCTGGACCTGCTGACCCAGCTGGCGGCGGTGAAGGCGGAGTATGACAAGGTGGCCCAGGCGCTAAGCGATGTGCGGGAGAATGGCTACGGCATCGTCATCCCCACCATTGACGAGCTGAGCCTGGAGGAGCCGGAAATCGTCCGCCAGGGCGGCCGCTACGGGGTGAAGCTGAAGGCCAGCGCCCCCTCCATCCATATGCTGCGGGCGGACATCGAGACAGTGATTTCCCCCATTGTGGGCAGCGAGAAGCAGTCGGAGGAGATGATAAACTATCTCCTGTCCGAGTTCGAAGGGGACACCCGAAAGATTTGGGAGTCCAACATCTTCGGCAAGAGCTTCCACGAGCTGGTGAACGAGGACTTGCAGGGCAAGCTCATGCGGATGCCGGAGGACGCCCGCAGCAAGCTGCGGGAGACCCTGGAGCGCATCATCAACGAGGGCAGCGGCGGGCTGATTTGTATCATCCTGTAATGGCAGCGCAAAACGCCCCTGCGGGGCGAAGCTGTCAGACAGTGACTGCTGACTGTTAGCAACGCGTAAAGCCGAAGGAACCTCTGAACAAATGTGCTTTGACCAAAGGAAAGCCCCAGAGGGGACGGCGTCTTGCGGAAATTTCTCAAAAAATATGTCGAATCTACTTGCAAAAAGTGAAGCACTATGGTAAGATAGAAAAAGATTACAGATGTGAACACTTCATTTTCCTGCTATCTGGTAGGGAGAGGAAAGCGTTTCGCGGTTATATGATATGGCGTATATCGGCAGCCGTTCCGTTCCACTGGCTTGGAACGGTACCCTGCGGACGGCGGCGCGGATGTCCACCCGGAAAGGGGCGCGGTAGGAATGTGTTATGATGCAACGTCCTCCTGCGTCCCTGTTGTTATGCCTGCGCGCAGTGTTGGCGGTGCCAGAATAGCCCGAAGGCGGCCTCAGCCGGAGGCAGCCCTGTGACATCGGCCTCCGTCCACCGGGCGCATCAGTGCATGATGCTGGAGATGCTTTACGCCGTGGACGGGGTGTGCCGCCGCAACCATATCCCCTATCTGCTCTTTGCCGGTACAGCGCTGGGTGCGGTGCGGCATCAGGGCTTCATCCCCTGGGACGATGATTTAGACCTTATCATGCTCCGCCCGGATTATGAGCGGTTCCTGGCGGTGGCGCCGTCGGAGCTGGATGGGGAGACGTACTATTTGCAGCGGGAGTTCTCCCCCCACTGGCCCATGTGCTTCTCCAAGCTGCGGCGGAACGGCACCGCCTGCATCGAGCGGTACATCCCGAAGGACCCTGAGACCCATCTGGGGGTTTATATCGACCTCTTTCCCTGTGATAATCTCTCCGACCGAAGCATTGTCAGAGGGCTGCAATTTTTTGCGTCCAAAATCGTCATCGCCAAGGGGCTGAATCGGCGGGGCTACCTGACGGACAGAGCGTGGAAAAAGCTGTTCATCGCCCTTTGCCGCCCGCTGCCTGACCTGCCGCTGCTGCGCTTTGCGCAGCGGCGGCAGGAGCCGGACTCAGCGCTGGTACACTGCTTCTTCGGCGGGGCCTCCCGCTATAGGAAGAGCGTGTTCCCCCGGCAATGGTTTCAGGAGGCGGTGCTGCTGCCCTTTGAAACGGGACGGTTCCCCGTGTCTGCCGACTATGACGGCCTGCTGACCACCCTTTACGGAGACTACCGGACACCTGACCCGGTGAACAAGCGGGGATGTAAACTCCACGCCGAGCTGGTGGATTTGTCCTGCTCCTATGAGGCGTATATCGGCATACAAGAGACGATGCAGTTTCAGGAATTATCGCGCAGCGTCCGTTGATGCGGGGCGCACAGGTGACGAGCATGGCAACCCCTCAGTTAGAAATTCTCTGTGCCACCATGGGCCAGACGGATTTTTCCAAACTCCAGGAAATGAAGATTCAATGCGACGTGCTGTTTGCCAACCAGGCCGACCACCTCTCCTACGAGGAACTGACCTGGGACGGGCACACCGCAAAGCTGCTGACGACCCCAACGCGGGGTGTGGGCCGGAACCGGAACCTGGCCCTGACCCTGGCCACGGGGGAGCTGCTGCTCTTTGCGGACGACGATATGGAGTATGTGGAGGGCGCGGCTGTGGGCATCCTCGCGGCCTTTGACCGGCTCCCGGCGGCGGACGTGATTCTGTTCGGCACCCATTACGCCAGGCATGGCGAGGTTTATAAGACGCGGCAGCCCAAAACCGGACGGCTGCCGTTTTATCGTTCCCTCCGGTATGGCACCTATGCCATCGCCATTCGCCGCGCCGCCCTGCTGCGGCACAACCTCCGGTTCTCCGAGCTGTTCGGCGGCGGCTGTCTGTACGCCCACGGGGAGGATTCGGATTTCATCCTCCAGTGCTACCGCAAGGGGCTGTCCGTCTATTCCTGCAGCTTTGTCATCGGCACCACGAAAAAGGACGTATCCACCTGCTTCCACGGATATTCCCCGCAGTTCTTCTATGACAAGGGGGCGCTGGCCAGGCATTCCTTCGGGCTGCTGGCCGTCCCCTATATGATATATCTGGCGGGCAAGGCGGACTACTGCCCGGCGCTGTCCTGGTTCGACAGGTGGCGCTGTCTTTGGAACGGCTACCGGCGCTTTCCGGCTCTGCAATCCTATGAGGACTGGGCGGCGGAACAAGGCGAAACGGGGGACACGCCATGAGGGCTAGGGAGCAGACAATATAGACAGGAAGTGTACACGAAACGGGAACTGGACTGGCTTCAGACAGAAATCGAAAAATAAAATGCAAAAATGGGCCGTCTCGTATAAAAACGAAACGGCCCATTTGCGATTGATATAATGCAGGAATGCGGATGCAGAAGTAGTGTAGAAACGATGCAGGAACCGTTTTCTTTGTGTGGTTCTTTATCGCTGTTAGTTGTCACCATTTTTCTGCACTATAAAGGCATAAGAAGCACTAAATAGCAGCTTTACTTCTTCAGTGCTTCCTCGACAGCCACGGCCACAGCCACGGTCGCGCCGACCATGGGGTTGTTGCCCATGCCCAGGAAGCCCATCATCTCCACATGAGCGGGGACGGAGGAGGAGCCTGCGAACTGGGCGTCAGAGTGCATACGGCCCATGGTGTCGGTCATGCCATAGGAGGCGGGGCCGGCGGCCATGTTGTCGGGATGGAGGGTACGGCCGGTGCCGCCGCCGGAGGCCACGGAGAAGTATTTCTTGCCCTGCTGGATGCACTCCTTCTTGTAGGTGCCGGCCACGGGGTGCTGGAACCGGGTGGGGTTGGTGGAGTTGCCGGTGATGGACACGTCCACGCCCTCCAGGTGCATGATGGCCACGCCCTCGCGGACGTCGTCAGCGCCGTAGCAGCGGACAGCGGCCCGCTCGCCGTCGGAGTAGGGGATCTCCCTGACTACCTTCACCTCGCCGGTGTAGTAGTCAAACTTGGTCTGCACATAGGTGAAGCCATTGATACGGGAGATGATTTGGGCGGCGTCCTTGCCCAGGCCGTTCAGGATAACGCGCAGGGGCTCCTTGCGGGCCTTGTTGGCGTTCCGGGCGATGCCGATAGCGCCCTCGGCAGCGGCGAAGGACTCGTGGCCGGCCAGGAAGGCGAAGCACTTGGTCTCGTCCCGCAGCAGCATAGCGCCCAGGCCGCCGTGGCCGATGCCTACCTTCCGGTCATCCGCCACGGAGCCGGGGATGCAGAAGGACTGGAGGCCGATGCCAATGGCGTCAGCGGCGTCAGCGGCGGTGGCGACGTTCTTCTTGATGGCGATGGCTGCGCCAACGCAGTAAGCCCAGCGGGCGTTCTCGAAGGAGATGGGCTGGATGCCGGCGACGATTTCATAGGGGTCGAAGCCCTTCGCCTGGCAAATCTCACGGCACTCCTCCACGGAGGAAATGCCATATTCCTGCAGAACAGGCAGGATCTGATTGATTCTTCTATCGTAAGATTCAAATAGTGCCATGTTCGTTCACCTTATTCCTTTCTGGGGTCAATGTACTTGGCAGCATTGTCGAACTGGCCATAGTGACCCTTGGCCTTTTCCAGCGCTTCGTTGGCATCCATGCCGCCCTTGATCCAATCCATCATCTTGCCCAGGTGGACGAACTCATAACCGGTGATTTCGTTCTCAGCGTTCAGGGCAAGACGGGTGATGTAGCCCTCGGTCAGGGACAGGTAGCGGGGGCCCTTCGCCTTGGTGGCGAAGATGGTGCCCACCTGGCCGCACAGGCCCTTGCCCAAATCCTCCAGAGAGGTGCCGATGGGCAGGCCGCCCTCGGAGAACGCGGTCTGGCTGCGGCCATAGACGATCTGCAGGAACAGCTCACGCATGGCGGTGTTGATGGCGTCGCACACCAGGTCGGTGTTCAGGGCCTCCAGAATGGTCTTGCCGATCAGGATCTCACCGGCCATAGCGGCGGAGTGGGTCATGCCGGTGCAGCCGATGGTCTCCACCAGCGCCTCCTCGATGATGCCGTCCTTCACGTTCAGGGACAGCTTGCACGCGCCCTGCTGGGGAGCGCACCAGCCAACGCCGTGGGTGAAGCCACTGATGTCCTTGATTTCCATGGCCTGGACCCACTTGCCCTCCTCGGGGATGGGAGCGGGGCCATGATATGCGCCCTTGGCGACAGGACACATATTCTGTACTTCTGCGGAATAAATCATACGATGTTCCTTCCTTTCTGCGTAGTAGGGTTGAGAAAGATGGCCCCTTTGCTCCCTGAGGTCGCTCAGGGCCTGCATTTGAGCCTGTCCAAACGCAGAAACACAAAGAAACACAAATCTCTGAAAAAATTATACGGCAAAAGCCAAAGTTTGTCAATAAGTTGTCAAATTGTTTCGCGGGGTCAAAGAGGGCCGCCAAGCAGGGCCTCCAGCAGCGCATCGGGGGGAAATTGGTCGGAATCCCTGATTTCCGCCAAAAATGCGGCCATATTCTCCTCAGAATATTCCAATTCTTTAGAGAAAATGCGGGCGACGGCGATTCTGTCCTCCAGCGTGAAGCAGCCCTCGTTTTCATGCCAACGGGCGAAGTCCAGCCGCCGCACCGTCAGAACGGAGAGTAGGGTAAGGCACACCCGGCTGAGAAAATCGCCGTCATCCACCGCGTGAAGGAAGTAGCGGTAGAGGAAATAGAAGGCCAGATGCTCGTACTCGTACTCCCGCCCGGCCATGTCCGAGCGGAACCGCGCCTCCAGGGCGGGGCGGTCAGGCAGGGCCAGGCAGTCCACAGCGGCCCAGAACAGGGCGTCCCACTCCCCGTTGATAGACTCCAGCGTCCCGAAGAACCGGAACAGCTCTGCGGGCAGGTCAGACGGCTCCCCCTCCCCCCAGGCAGCTTCCCCGAAGGGCAGCAGGCCGGCTGCCAGTTCCTCCGCGTCACAGAGGACGTCCAGGTCCTGCCCGTCCCAGGCGTCCTGCGCGGTTTGGGAGTACAGCAGCATGGAAACGAAACGGGTCTGCAAGGGCGCGCTGCGGTCCTGAAGCAGCCCGAAGAGCTGCTCCCGCAGGTGGAGCAGGAGGGGAAGCGTCTCCGCAGAGGCCTCGTCCGGCGCTTCCTCCTCAGTCTCTGTGGCGCGGATGGTCAGGGGCCGGTCAGAGGAAAAGAGCAGCCGCCCGGCGGCTTCGCAGCACAGGCCGAAGCCGGTCTCCTGGAGGTCGTCATAGTCGTTGTAAAACCGGGGATGCTGGTCGCAGATGTCGCACAGCGCCCCATCCCCCAGACGGAGGATAATGTCGCACAGGTTCTCCTCATTCAAAAAGGGGCAGCGCTCCCCCGCCGTCAGGCGGAAATGGCTGGTGCCGTCCGGCTCCGTGACGATGTTCTGCTCCAGCCGCTCCCCGAAGGAGCCGCCTACCTGGCGGTAGAGGTCGAGGGTGTCGGCGTCCACGTCGATTTCCCAGCCGACGCAGCAGCTGTCCCCGCAGGCGGAGGCGGCGCAGCGGAAGCCGTCAAAGCAGGGCAGGGTATGTATCTTCATAGGCCGAACATCTCCCGGCACAGCCGCGTTCCGGCGGCGGTCTTGAAGATGCGCTGGCAGGCGGTGCTGGCCGCGTGACGCCGGGCCGCTTCGTCGTCAGGGTAGTCCTCATAGAGATTCACCAGGAAGTCCGCCTCCACCAGAATCTGGTAATCCAGCCCGTCTATCCCCGTATAGGTGTGGTGATGGCCCACCAGGTAGCTGACCCGCTGGGCCACGGCAGGCGGGAAGCCCAGCCGCGTCAGCAGCTCCAGGGCGATGGGCGCGCCCAGCCGCTCCTGGTACAGCCCGGCGGAGGAGTGATACTGAGCCAGGGCGGGCTTGATGCCGACGTCATGAACATAGGCCGCCGCCTCCAGGGTGAAGCAGGTGTCCTCGTCCACCTGCTCCAGCTGGGCGATGAGGCGGCTGAAGGAATGCACCTTGATGAAGTGCTGGATGTGCTGGGGGTCATTCTGATAGTAATGAACCATCTCCGTGGCCAGGGCCGTGAGAAGCGATTGCTGCATGGGGAACCCACCTTTCTGCGATTGCTGTCATTATACTGGATGGCGGGGGAAAACGCAAGGGGGCATATTTGCAGCCCCGCCTCCCGGCAGCAAACTACAAAAACAGGCGCACACGAAACCGTGTGCGCCTGTCTATTTGGAGCAGATGATGGGAATCGAACCCACAAATCCAGCTTGGGAAGCTGGTGTTTTGCCACTAAACTACATCTGCATCTCCCGGCAACATGGATGATTATACCACGGTTCCGGAGAAATGGCAAGTCAAATTTTGGGATTTTCCCGGCGGCGGGGCAAATTTTTTCATAGAGGATGCGCAGGCCGTCCAGCTGAAGCCGCTCATCCAGCACGATGTTCCTCCGGCAGTAGGGCTGGATGATGCCTGCCAGGCCGCCGGTCATCACGGCGGACACCGGCTCCTCCAGTTCGGTCTCCACCCGCTCCACCAGGCCGTCCAGCATGGCGGCGTGGCCGTACAGTGCACCGGACTGCATACACTCCACCGTGTTCTGGCCAATCATATGCCCCGGCGGGGTCAGGGGAATGGCGGGAAGCTGGGCGGCCCGGTCGGCCAGGGCATCCACCGAGGTGCGCAGGCCGGGGATGATCATGCCCCCCAGGTAGCAGCCCCGCTTGTCGATGACAGACAGGGTGGTGGCGGTGCCCATGTCGAAGAACACGATGGGCTTGGGATACTTCGCCATGGCCCCCACCGCGTCGGCCACCAGGTCGCTGCCCAGCTGGCTGGGGATGTCCATACGGATATTCAGCCCGGTTTTGATGCCGGAGGAGACGGTCAGGAATCGCTTGCCGGTGAGCAGCTCCATGGCGCGGCTCATCACCGTCCGGAGAGAGGGCACCACGGAGGAGAGGATACCCCCCTCGATGCCGGAGGGGGCGACGCCGTGGAGGCGCAGAATACCCTCCACCAGCATGGCGTACTCCTCCTCGGTCTTGCGGTGGTCGGTGCCGCAGCGGGCCTGAAAGCGGAGGGCCATGCCCTCATAGCCGCCGAAGGTGATGTTGGTGTTGCCGATGTCGATGCAGAGAATCATGGTCGTACCTCCGTTTCGGGTGGTTTTGGGTGAGTGCCTGGCTTCGAGGCCTACTTTTCTCAGACAAGGTTCGTTGAAGGAAATAAGGCATTTGCCCTTGCCAGGATGGGGTCTTGATTCAAAAAACGATGGATGAGTACGTCCGTCATAGAAAGACAGCCAAGTGCTGCCTCTGAAAAATGAGGATTTAGACTTCGTGTCCTACTACCAGACAGAGCAAGGGGGGCCGCTGCGCTCCAGCGCACCGGCCCCCCGCCGAGGGGCCTTACCCCTCCTTATGCACGTATTTCAGCAGCGGCACCGTGACGGCGGTGGAAATCACGCAGCCCACCACGGCCTCCAGCAGCCCCTGGAAGCCTACCAGCACCACCACGAAGGAGAAGGGGTTCGTCACCCCCAGGCTGACCACCAGGTTCTGAACGTACTCGCAGTTGTAGAACAGCAGCACCAGCGCGCTCATGTAGAAAAGGGTGTTCAGCAGCGGCGTGGCGATGCCGCCGATGGCGCAGCACAGCTTGCTCTTGCCCTTCAGCAGCTTCTTCGCCGCCAGGTAGACCAGCCCCGCGCACAGGCCGCACAGCAGCCGGGCCACCACGGCCAGGATGAAACTCCGCGCCGGGCTGACAGCGAACAGGGCGGTACCCATAACGCTCTTGCCCTGCATCATGTTGAAGAAGCTGGTCAGGCCGAACGCCACCCCCAGCAGCGCCCCGGCGGAGGGGCCTAACAGCATGGCGCCGATGGCCACCGGAATGGTGAGGAAGCTCAGCGAGAGGGGGCCGACCGTCAGGTAGCCCAGGGGCGTGTAGGCCATGACCAAAATCAGGGCTAACAGCAGCGCCAGTTCACACAGCCTGCGGACGTTGGTACGTTTGGGGGACGGGTTCTGGGTGTTTGCGTTTTTCATATGAAATTACCTCCTGCTGCCGTTTTCCGCCTTGGGAAATACAGCACAGTTATATTTGCCCGGCCCTGAATCTGCCTTCCCTGCCATCTTCCATAGGGAAGTATCGCGGGAGCCACATCAGGACAGACGGGTTTATTATAAAACAGAAGGCTCCGGTTTGCAACTGTTTTTTACCGGGGCAGGTCGCAGGCCGCCTTCAGCCCATAGGCTCCCCTGGCGGTCAGCACCGCCCGGTTCACCGCCTTGCCCGTCACATAGGCCGCCAGGGTGCCCACTACGTCCAGCGCCGCAGGCTCCTGCCCTACGGAAACGGCGTAGAGGCTGTCCCCGTCGGCGGTGGTGTTCACCGGGCGGATGGTGCGGGCGTAGCCGTTGGAGGCCATAGCCGCCAGCTTGTTCATCTCCGCCTTGGTAAAGCTGCCGTTGGTGACCACACAGCCGATGGTGGTGTTGCCCACGAAGGCGTTCTCCACCGGCCGCTCGATGGCGGCGTAGCTGGTCAACTCCGTGGAGCGGAGGCTGGCCCCGTCCTCCCCCAGCAGGCCCGCCAGAGACGCGCCGGTGTCGATGTCATACACATCCCCCAGGGCGTTGACGGCCACCACCGCCCCCACCTGAATTTTGCCCACCTGAACGGCGTAGATGCCCACGCCGCTCTTCATGGCATAGTCCGCGCCCAATAGCTTGCCCACGGTGCAGCCGGTGCCCACCCCCACACACCCCACCACGCGGACGCCCCGCACGGACTCTTCGCATGCGGCCTAACACAAAGCCTCGTCCCGCCCGA